>CAYHCN010000062.1:0-8220 GCA_964354945.1 uncultured Eubacteriales bacterium | reverse complement strand
GCAATCCGCACTCCCCGCCCCCCTCGATGACCTGGTCGTCGATGCCGGACAGTGCCTCCAGGTCGCCCGCCTCGACGAGACTGCGGATCGCCGCGTCGAGCTGCGGGCCGAACGGCGAGAAGGAGTACGGACCCTCGTTCTTGAGGCGGTGGCTCATGTCACCGCTGGCGACGAACGCGACGCGGCGGCCAAGATGGGTCGCTGCGTCGCAGACTGCCTCGCCGACGTCTCGGTGGAGCTCGTAGGGAAGGAACGACAGCGATAGCACCACGAGCGGCCAGCGCCCGTCAGGATCCAGGAAGCTCATTGGTACGAGCACCGCGTGATCGAGTACGCCGGCCGAGGCACCCCGGACCTCGTGCCGGAGCGCAGCGGGGACTTGCTTGGCGTTGAGCAGGTCCACGATCTTGCTCGCCAACTCGGGGTCGCCTCGGTAGCTATACGTGTGACGGTCTCCGAACTGGGCCAGGGACCCTGAGAGCTCGCTCGAGCCGTCGACGAGAAACGCGTCGGCTGCGACCGGCGCGTGCGGCGACATGATGACGACCGCGTCGGGATCGAACACGCCCAGGCTGATCGCCTCGACCTGCATCCCCGCCCGCGTCGACGTGACCTCTTCTACCTGAACGCCGCCGACTGCGTCGACCATGATCGGCGGGTGCGGTGCGATGACGCCGAATGTGCTCGGCACTTCCGAACATCTCCCTCGGCCGTGGCGCGCATGGGCGCCGGGAACCTCTGGGGAGTTTGTTCCCCCCGCTCCCGCGGCGAGGCCTGCTACCGCGGGTCGTCCTGCGACACGGACACGGGGTCTCTCGAGACCGCCTGTCCCGCCAGGAACCAAGTCTGAGCCGACTCGATCTCTACATCGACGAACGTGCCGGCGAGCTCTTCGGCGGACTCGCCAGGTGCAAGGGGCGCATGGACGACCTTGGCGGTGGGCGTACGCCCCGTGAGGACCGCCGCATTCCGCTTGCTCGAGCCCTCAACGAGCACCCGCTGCACTGTGCCGACGAGCGGCAGATTGTTCTCGAATGCCGAGCGCTGCACCGCCTCCACGAGTCGGTCGAACCGGTGCTGCGCCACCTCCCTCGGCACGACCCCCTCCATGCGCGCGGCAGGGGTTCCTTCGCGAGGCGAATAGATGAACGTGAACGCCTGGTCGTACCGAGCGGCCTCCACCACCCGCATCGTGGCCTCGAAATCCTCGTCCGTCTCGCCTGGGAAGCCCACGATGACGTCGGTGGAGATCGCGATGCCGGGAATCGCCGTCCGGAGACTGTCGACCAGCCCGAGGTAGTGCTCCGCGGTGTAGTGGCGGTTCATGGCCTTGAGGATCCGGTCGCTGCCCGATTGCACGGGAAGGTGAAGGTAGGGCATCACGTTCGGCAGCTCGGTCATCGCCGCGATCGTGGCGCCGGAGAGGTCCTTCGGGTGGCTCGTCACGAAGCGGATCCTCGGGATCCCCGTCGCCGAGACCTCCCTCAGGACCTCGGCGAAGCGTGGCTCGCCGTAGAGATCGCGGCCGTAGCTGTTCACGTTCTGTCCGAGGAGTGTCACCTCGAGGACCCCGTTCGTGGCGAGTTGTTCGACCTCGGCGACGATCTGGTCGCTCGGACGGCTGCGCTCCCTGCCCCGCACGTACGGCACGACGCAGTATGTGCAGTAGTTGTCGCAGCCGACGGTGATTGGCACCCATGCGTGCCACGGATGTTCGCGCTCGGCGGGGAGATCGGAACTGAACTCCGAAGCTTCGGAGAGAATCTCGACCTGAGGTCGATGGTGAGACGCGGCAGCATCGAGAAGGCTCGGGAGATGGCTGAGGTTGTGGGTTCCGAAGACCACATCGACGTGGGGCAGCTGGCGCATCAGCGCTTCACCGTCGCGCTGACCGATGCACCCGCCCACGGCTATGAGCTGCCCGGGTCTCGCCGTCTTCACGCTCTTCAGCGTGGCGACCTGCCCGTAGAGGCGCTCGTCGGCCTTCTCGCGAACGCAGCACGTCATGAACACGACGACGTCGGCGTTGTCGGGTGACTTGACGTGCGTGAGACCTGCGTCGACGAGCATGCCGGCGACCCGCTCGGAGTCGTGCTTGTTCATCTGACAGCCGAAGGTCTGGATGAAGTACGTTTCCATGGCGCGCGGAGTGTAGCACGCAGCATGCCCGTCTCTGATGGCGCAACGCGCGACCTTGCCGACGCTAGCCGGCCGACCGCTTGGAACCCTCGGCGAGCAGCGCCTCGACCGCCGCGACGGGTACTTGGACGTCGCCCACGTCGGGATTGGGCGCGTGGGGGCCATGGTAGTCCGTGCCCCCCGTTACGAGCATTCCACGCTCCCGGGCAACCGCTGCAAGGCGAGCTCGCTGCTCCTCAGTGTGGTCGGCGTGGTACGCCTCCACACCGCCAAGCCCGATCTCCTGGAGCGGGCCGATGAGGTCCTCAACGCCGCTGACCGCCGGATGCGCGAGCACCGCGATACCGCCGGCATCGTTGATGACCCCGACGACCTCGTCGGGCGATCGGACGTCCTTCCCCACGTAGAACGGGCGCCCGCGGCCGATGAGACGGCCGAACGCGTCGGCGACGGTGTCGGCATGACCTTTCCGCACGAGTGCGCGGGCGATGTGGCTGCGGCCGATCGCGCCGCCGTCAGACAGGGCGAGCACCTCGTCGAGGGTGACGTCGTATCCCGCGTCGGCGAGCGCATCGACCATCGACCGGGCACGCCGCATCCGTGCCGCGCGAAGGTCGGTGAGATGCCCGAGCAGCCGAGGATCCTCGGCATCGACGAAATACCCGAGGACGTGCACGTCCCGGCCGTCGTGTACCGCGGAGAGTTCGACGCCGGGCACGAGGATGATCGGGCAGCCAGAGGCGGCTTCAGCGGCTGCGGCAAGTCCCTCGACGCTGTCGTGGTCGGTGATCGAGAGCACATCGACCCCGCGGTCGAGAGCCAGTGCGACGAGCCCGGCCGGCGTGACCGTCCCGTCGGAAGCGGTGGTGTGGGTGTGGAGGTCGGCTCTCACGCTCGGTGTTCCTCCACGGCCGGTGTGCTAGGAGCGGTCGTGCATATCCCGCGGCTCGATAAGCAGCCGGATGGCCGTCCGCTCTTCGCCGTTGATCTTGATGTCGGCGAACGCCGGGATGCACGTCAGTTCCATACCCGACGGCGCGATGAAGCCGCGTGCGATGGCCACGGCCTTGATCGCCTGGTTGAGGGCGCCGGCCCCGACGGTTTGGATCTCGACGGCGCCCTGCTCGCGGATGATACCGGCCAGTGCGCCGGCGACGGAGTTCGGATTGCTCTTGCTGGAGACCTTCAGGACTTCCACGCCGAAGTACCTCCTACTGGTTCGATCACTGGTGGGAGCCGCGGTTGATCCGCGGCGGCTGCATTTGGTGGCTCAGGTCGCGTGCAAGAGCACAGCAACAGGATTATACGGCTAGTCGTCCTTCTCGACGTCGAAGCGCACCCTGATCTCGTCCCTACCAACGGCAATTCTGGGTTCGCACTTGAGATGCAGGTAGTAGCGCTCGCTGATGACCTCGAACGCTTTCTGCAGGTCACGACGGAAATCCGCGAGGTCAGTGTGGTGGATCTTCAGGCCTCTACGGTCCTTGTAGATGTCTGGGGAGGGGCCCGTCTCCGCGTTGTGCGCCGGCGCGGTTCCCGAGATGGCCTCCAGGACGGACACAACAGGCGGCACCTCGCCGTTGAGAACGCGGTGCGCGGTACGCTCCGAGATCGCAAGGCCGAGTTCCTGCGCAACTGCGACCAGGTCTGCAGCGTCTGACGCACCCGCGGGACGCTGCCACACGCACAGCCTGCCGAGGTCGGCGAAGAGCAGCTCGGATGCGTCGAGCGAGCGACGAGCGACTGCGACGAGCGTCGCGACCACCTCGGCAGGTGAACCGAGGTATACGTCGATCCCCGGGTTCTCGATGGCGAACTCGGCGACCCGCCGGACGATGTTGTGCGGGCCACGTGCAACCGCGAGGCGCCCAGTGTCGTCGCGATCCACCGTCGGCCACGTGGACTGGTCTGCTCGTTCGGTGAGCTCGGCTGCGTCGGTGACGATTCGGACGCTGGTCCCCTTGTGCAGGTCCGAAGTGGCGATGCCGGCGGAAGTCGCGTTCGAGCGAATGGAGAACAGCGCCATACCTCGGCCGTGGACGCCCCACTGGTCCATGACCATCGTGTCGAGCTTGCTCGTGACGCGAGGCTCGAAGATTCGGTCGTGCATCGCGGGGGGCACGCCGACACCATCGTCTATGAAGGTCATCGACCGGACGTCGCCCTCCCGGCTGCTCGCGATGAAGACGCGTTGGGCGTGGGCGTCTCGGCTGTTGCGCAGCATCTCGACGACGATGTCCTCGACACCGCGGATATCGTGCTTGGCCTGTCGCCGCTCAGCCTCGGAGATGCGGAGACGTACGAAGCCGTCGCCGAGGTTCTCTTCGACCTTGAGGTAGGTCTCGCCCGAGACCTGGCTGACGAAATCGATGAGCGAGTCGCGCTCTGCGGTGGGTTCAGTCATGGATGCCAGTATAGGGAACGAGCCGCCCGAGGGCGGCCCATCCGCATGACTGGTAGCCACGGCGATGATAGCCGCTCGCGGATTGCCTTCTCAAGGCGGATGCGGCTTCACGCCGATACACATCAGTGGCGAAAGCGTTCCGTGTTTCGACGAGGGGGACATCGGATGGCGCAGCGCGCCACCTCAGGCTTGCCTGAGACTCGCAAAGCGATCGTGCCCACAAGGACAGTGGCCGCAGCCGTCGTGGCGTGTGTCGTGGCCTTTTCGGCCTTCTTCTGGGCTCACAGCGTGATGTCTGCACAGGCCATCACGTTCAACGGCATGCGCCCTCCCTACGAGGGCTACACGCCCGCCCGAGATATCCTCACCGGAGTGAACACCTCCCAGGATTGGGAGGCCGTCGCGTACTCGACCGTGTCAAAAGGCGGCGCGCAGGTTCAGCTCCACAAGGTGGAGGACGTTCGGGCGCGCGGCTACCTTCGGGTCGTGATCCACGTGCACGACAAGGACGGCGTTCCGCTACGCCGGCAGCAGGTCGTCATCTCGTGGCGTTCGCGCGGATTGAGGACGGTCGAGTCGGCCATCACCAACGATCGCGGTGACGCCAGCGTGCTGCACTGGATTCCCGCCGCCGATAAGGGCGAGACGGTCGTCGTCTCGGCGTGGACGAACACCTTCGACTGGTCCAACGGGACGTACGCCTGGTTCGTGCCCCGCTAGACGCGCTTCTCCAGCCACACGAGCCTGTAGCCGTTCGGAAGCACTTGGTCCCCCACGTACCCGTATCCCAGCCGGTCGTACAGGGCGAGGGGCGCCTCGGCGTTGTGTCCTGTGAACAGCGTGAATGCGACGGCGTCGGGGAAGGCTTGCTCGAGGTCACGCATGAGCGCAGTCGCGACGCCTCCTCGCACATAAGCAGATGCAACGGCGAGCCGTCCGATCTCGACCACGCCGTTCTGCTCGACTCCTCGGACCGTCCCGACTATGGCATCGCCGTCGGTGGCCTTCCAGAACAGCCAGCCCTGTTCGGCCAGACGACGGAGGTCATCGAGGGTCTCTTGCACAGGCGGCATCTCGTCCGCGGGGAAGCCGACCTCCTCGGCGACTCGGGCGAAGGCCTCGCGTTGGACATCGAGCAGGCCGGGGAGATCGCTCTCCCCGGCCCTGGAAACGCGGATCACGTTGCCCCCGTTACTTGGCGTAGTCGACCGCCCGGCTCTCTCGGATGACGACGACCTTGATCTGGCCGGGGTATTCGAGCTCCTCCTCGATGGTCTTGGCGATGTCACGCGCCAGCACCACCGAGTCGGTGTCGTTGATCTGATCCGGCTTGACCATCACGCGTATCTCGCGGCCTGCCTGCATCGCGTACGTCTTCTCAACGCCCTTGTGCGAGTTGGCCACGGCCTCGAGCTTCTCGAGTCGCTTGATGTAGCTCTCGAGCGTCTCTCTCCGGGCGCCCGGCCGGGCGGCCGAGATGGCATCGGCGGCCTGTACGAGCACGGCCTCGATGGTTTGCGGCTCGACGTCGGCGTGGTGCGCCTCGATCGCGTGCACGATGGCCTTGGGCTCGTTCATTCGGCGGGCGAGGTCGGCGCCGATGACCGCGTGGGGACCCTCGACCTCGTGGTCGATGGCCTTGCCGAGGTCGTGCAGCAGGCCCGCGCGCTTGGCGAGGGTGCCGTCGACACCGAGTTCTTCTGCCATAACCCCGGCGAGGTACGCGACCTCGAGCGAGTGGTTCAAAACGTTCTGGCCGTAGGACGTGCGGAACTTGAGGCGGCCCAGTGTGCGCACGAGCTCGGGGTGGAGCCCCTGAACGCCGGCGTCGAACGCGGCCTGGTCGCCCGCCTCGTGGACCTGCTGGCTCACGAGCGTCTCGGCCTTCTTGAACATCTCCTCGATGCGGGCAGGATGAATGCGCCCGTCCGCGATGAGCGTCTCGAGGGTCACGCGGCCGATCTCGCGGCGGACCGGGTCGAAGCTCGAGAGGACCACGGCCTCAGGGGTGTCGTCGATGATGAGGTTGATGCCGGTGAGCTGCTCGAAGGCGCGGATGTTGCGACCCTCGCGGCCGATGATGCGGCCCTTCATGTCGTCGCTGGGGATGTGGACTACCGAGACAGTTGACTCGGCAGTGTGATCCGCAGCGACCCGCTGGATGGCGATACCGACGATGTTGCGGGCCTTCTTGTCGGCCTCTTCGCGAGCCCGCATCTCGGTCTCACGAATGAAGGCGACCGCCTCGCGCTTCACGTCGTCCTCGATCCGGCTCATGAGCTCACCGCGGGCCTGATCGGCGGTCAGGCCGGCGAGGGTCTCGAGGCGTACTTGCTCGGCCTCGACCATATCCTCGAGCTCCTTCTCGCGTTTCTGGATCTGACCCTGTGCCGAGGAGAGCTGGTGCTCGCGCTTGTCGATCGACTCAGCGCGTCGGTCGACTGACTCCTCGCGCTGCGCGAGTCGCTGCTCGAGTGCAGCAATCTCCTTGCGGCGCTCCTTGTTCTCGGACTCAGCTTCCTGCTTCATGCGGAAGATCTGGTCCTTGGCCTCGATGAGCGCTTCCTTCTTGAGCGTCTCGGCCTGCTTCTCCGCGTCAGTGACCAGCCGGCCTGCATCTTCAGCAGCGCGGCTGGTGCGGTCCTTAACGAGATAGCGGTTGAGCAGATAGCCGAGGGCGGCGCCGACGATAAGTGCGATGAGTCCGACGATTGCGTTCGTCACCGAGCGCCCTCCTTTCGCTTGTCATGGTTCGCGGTGTCATGGTCCGTGTTCGCATCAAGACGCGAGCTTTCGGCCCTCGAGAAAGCGAGAACCGGACGCATCGCGTCCGGCACTGTGAAAGGTGCGCTCGGATACGCATGACCGCCGAGCGGCTGGACAGCCGTCAGCGGAGAGATATGCCTTCAGAGCCACACACAAACCGCGCGTTCGTGAATGAGCGCGGATAATCACAGATACCCACGGCAAATCGTAGCCACCGATGCGCCAAGCGTCAAGGAACGAGCAGGTCAGTCGGGCATGTCATCGGGGTCGTCGGTCGACACTGCCGCGATTGCCGTCTGCAGGTCGAATCCCCTGCTCACGAGCCGTCTGACGAGTTTGTCTCTTCCGGCGCGGTCGCTCGCGCGCTTGCCGCGAAGCGCAGCGCGGGCTCGCTCTAGTTCGTCCTCCTGGGGAGCGGCTTCGTCCAGTGCGTCGGCGATGACCCCGGGGGCGACGCCCTTGTTCTCCAGCTCCCGGCGTATGCGTCGCCGGTCGAAGCCAGCGTGAACCCTTGACCTGACCCACATTGTTGAGAAGCGAGCGTCATCGACCAAGTAGAGCTCGGCGAGGCGATCGATGACGGCGGTCGCCGCGGATTGTGAGAACCCGTCGTCGAGCAGGCCCTGAAGAAGCTCGTGCCGCGACCGCTCTCGGTACCCCAGCATCCTGAGTGCTCGCTCCTTGGCGAGCTCCGGCTCCGCCTCGGCGATAGCCTCTACGAGCCGTTGCTCGTCCCACAGGTCACCCTCGGTGAGACCGAGCTGCTTGACCACGGATGCCGGCGTCAAGCGTGGTTCGGCCTGGTCAAAGCGAAGACGACGGGCCCGTGGCGAGCGACCCGTCGTCTCGATGGCAAGTGACGAGGTTGATCCATAGCAGCTGAAGGGGGATCAGCGCTGCCGCCGGGTATA
>CAYHCN010000061.1:0-8247 GCA_964354945.1 uncultured Eubacteriales bacterium | reverse complement strand
GCGGTGTTCGAGTACGTCTTCGAGTACACCCGCGAGCACCTCTCGCCGGTCGTCGCGCGCGCACTTCGCGCGTACCGAGTGCGGGGCGTTGCGGTGGCCGCGACCGAGTTCACTATCACCAAAGCGCCACGCAAGACGCTCGGGGCCATCCTCAAGTTCGCCCGGTGCCGGTTCAGGCACGTGGTCGCCATCTTCGACAACTTCGACGCGTGGCCGCTGGCCGACAACGACCTGCGCTCGAAGGTGGTTGGTTCGATATCCGAGGTGCGGTCGCTGCTTGGCGACGACCTCGAGATGGTGTTCCTCGTGGAGAAGGACCTGGCGCCAGAGCTCGAGGAGCAGTTCGGGCATGGCCGTCGCGTGACGTGGGACTTCGGCAATCTCGATTCGTACTTCGAGGATCCCCAGTCGCTCCAGCCCGCGGGGATCGACTCGTGGCTCGCCTCGGCGGCGCTCTCCGGCGCCACGCCGCTGTCCGTCAACGACCCTGTGTTGGCCGCGCTGCTGGGCCGCTCGGAGGGCGATCTTCAGCGATTCGCGACGATGGCGGCCGCCGCCGTCGACGACGCAGCCACCCGCGGTATCGGCTCGCTCGACGAGCAGGCACAACAGGCAGGTCTCGCAGCGATTGTGGAGTCTGAATAGAGGCGCTCCGTGTTGGTGCAGGGGTGGCGCGAAATATGCAATAAGCAGGTCGCTGTGTCTGAGGCGTAACGTGCCTCGTGAGCTCGTAGAACCGGACAGTGGTGGCCGGCACCACCGAGAGATGCGAACACTATGGCCCAGGGTAGGGGACTGAACGCACTGAAGCGCCGCTTCAAGTTCAGCAAGCGGACGTGGCGCATCATAGCTATCGCAGGTGGCGTCGTTGCCCTTGCGCTTGTCGTGCTGGTCTCCTCGTCGCTCTCTACGCCCAGCCGCGAGCAGAGTCCCGAGGTCAAGGCCGTTGCTCGGCAGATGGAGAGCGAGAGCCTCACCGACCGCGGCATCACCGCGCTATCGGCGAACGATACCGCCACCGCCGAGACGCTGCTCCAGCGGGCAGTCGCGCTGAATCCGCAGAACAAGCGGGCGACGATCGCCCTTGCGCAGATGCGCCAGTCCACCACCACGGCGTCGAACGGCGGCACCTCCGGCACCTCGGGTACGTCCGGCGGCACGGGATCGAACGGCGGGTCGACCGGCGGGTCGAACTCGAACCCGTCGAAGCCGACACCCGGCCCGTTCGACAAGCAGGTCGACATCTCCAAGCTGCTCCCGGTAGCCGCGAGCGGCTTCACGATGTACCAGCCCCAAGTGACCGGAACGGAAGCTCAGATCTCGGGTGAGCCAGCCACGAAGGGCGTGCGGGTCATCTGGGCGGTGCACGATCGCGGGAGCGTCCCGGCAGCAGCGAAGTTCATCACCGCTGTGAGCAAGCGTGCCTACGCGAAAGACGCTCAACGCGCATCGATCGACGGTGCAAGCGCGTATCTGGGCACCGACGGGGCGCGCTACGCGACAGCGGTGTACGTGCGCGGCCGCTACGTCTTCGAGGTCCTCGTGAGCCTCGCGACCCCGTCCGCGGACATCAAGCAAGCGTTGCCGATCGCGCGTGACGCGGCGGTCGCATTCCCCGATACGCCCTAAGGCGCGGGAGGAACCATGTCAGCACGACGCATAGTGCTCGGTGGACTCGTACTGGTCGCGGTGCTGCTCGTCGCCTCACCGGCGTTTGCAGCCGCCCCGACTGTCGTCCCCGAGACCCTTGCAGGTCCGTACTCTTTCGACACCACGGTGGCACCCTTCGCGACCGCGGGCACGTTCCTCGCGGGGAACCCGGACCCGACCGCGTGGTGGGGACGTGTGACAACCCGCTACTACTCGAGCCCGGGTGGTCTGTGGTGCGCAGGTACGCCGAACTCCGCCCCCGCCGCGACGACGCTGTATCCGTCGGGCACCGTAGGATCCGCCACGCTCGCGCTGCCGGATATGGCCAACTGGTACTCGGCCACGTTCAGCTTCCGCTACAGCTGGCCGGACTACTCCCCGTACAAGGTCAGCCCGTACGACTTCAACGGTTTCAGCGTGGCATGGCAGGAAATGGGCGTACCCCACATCGTGAACCAGATCGACTGGAGCATGCCGAAGCAGGCGGCTTCGAATACCTGGACGCTGTGGTCGGAGGACCTTTCGAAGGCGAGCAACTCGGTCGTTCTGTCACGGCGACCCGGCAAGGTCATCTTCGACTTCACCGACGACGTGGGTTCCTTCGGAGACAACCCCGCGACGAACTTGGGTCCGACCGTCGACGACGTCGCAGTCAAGGGCTACACCTACGGTCCGGTTCGGGACCTGAACGCCGCGCTGAGCACGCCTGGCGATGTCTACACGGTCACCCTCAGTTGGTCACGGCCCGCGTCGTCAACGACGGATGCGCGCGATGACACCCGGCCCAAGCGCTTCCGGGTCTGGCGGGACGACGGCTCGACTTCGTCCGCGGTCTTCCTTGGCGACGTCGACGACCCGGGTACTGGGTCACTGAGCTTCGTCGACCACCCCGGTTCGTACGAGCAGGACTGGAAGTATTACGTGCAGGCGATCGACCAGGGACCAGGAGCGCCCGTCCACTGGGGACAGCTCGCCTCGCCGCTGCTCGTGACCAAGCAGGTCGTTCCGACCACCAGCCGCTCGGTCAGCCCGCTCAATCCGGGCGCCTCGGGCTGGTACGTGACGCCCCCGACCATCTCCCTCGTCGCCGATGTCAGCGGGTCCAAGACCTACTACCGCATCGATTCGGGTTCCTGGCAGCTATACCTCGCGCCCATCCAGCTGACCGAGGGCAACCACACTGTCTACTACTACTCGGAGAACCAGCTGGGTCTCCCGGAGAAGCAGGTTCAGGCAGCGTCGTTCAAGGTCGACACGATCGTCCCGGACAAGCCGACGCCGTCCGTTGCCGACGTCACGCAGACTTCGATGAGCATCACGTGGCCCAGCGTGACCGATCCGGGGCCTGAGGCTTCGGGCGTGAGCGGCTACCGCGTGTACACCGATCAGGGCGCGCTTCTGGCCACCGTGCCGAGCGGTTCGGGCACGATCACGTACGCGCCGACGAACCTGGTTCCCGCGACCAGCTACACCTTCAAGATCCTGACGGTGGACGCGGCGGGCAACCCGATGTCGGAGCAGTTCCCGCTGCTGAGAGCCGCGTCGGTCTCGGCCCGGACGAAGGACCCGCTGCTCACCTCGGTGGTGGCGACGATCCCCGCCGGCCGCCTGGTCGCCTACAACGGAGCCACGGTTCTCACCGCGGATCTGGCGTACTCGGGTGGGACGTACCTCGCCGACAAGAAGGCATCGCTGAAGGTCTACACGAGCACTGCGGGCCCGACGGGTCCGTGGACTGCGACGTCGTACCCGTTCACCGACCTGGGTCTTGGCCGCTACATCGCCACGGTCTACACGACGACCAAGACCTGGTATCAGGTGAGGTTCGTCGCGAGCGGACCGTATGCCGGGTCCAGCAGCACGGCAACCATGCTGATCCAGGCGCGTCCCTCGCTCGCGAGGCCGACCGTGCCGACCACCACGTACCGCACCAAGACGACGACGTTGTACGGCAAGCTGTATCCGAAGCACGTCGGCACAACGCGCATCTACTTCGAGCACTGGGAGGCCTACAAAGGCAAGTACCAGTACCGGCTGAAGTTCTACAAGACGGCGTCGCTCTCGGCGGGCTCGAACTACGAGAAGTACTCGGTGGCGCTGAAGCTCCCGTACACCGGCAAGTGGCGGGTGCGCGCCTGGCACGGGGACTTCTCGCACTACCCGACGTACACCACCTACAGCTACACCACCGTTCGATAGGCGGGAGCATAGGCTCGCGCGTGGAAAGGAACGGCAGCACCCACACGGCATTCGTGCCGATGACATGACAAGAATGAGTATGCGAACGGAGACGGGTGCGACTGGCGCGGACATCTAGCAGGCATCGGGCGTCTTTGAGGCGCCTCGTGTTCGCGCTCGTAACGGCGGGCAGCTTTCTGCTGCTCGCCACGTCAGCGTTCGCTCAGAGCCCCGCTCCCCACGTCTCACAGGGCAACGGCGACACGGATGTGTGTGCGATGTGCCACCGGGCGCATACCTCGGCGTCAGGTGCGGAGTGGACCGACCCCTTCGGAACGAATCACAACTCGATGCTTGTGGGGACGGCTGGCAAGGACGACGGGGACGTACCGCTGTGCCTCAGCTGCCACGGAGTTGACCAGCTGGGCTCGGGTATCGACGTTCAGACGCCGTTCCTCGCGGCATCCGGTCACGTGATCGCGCCTGAGGATTCCGCCTACGGGCCAACGCCGAAGCAGTGTTCCTCATGCCATGACAGCCACGGCGCCGCGAAGAACTCCCTCGGTCTGCCCTACCCGTCACTGCTGCGATCCCAGTCGGTCACCAACGCCGACATCGTCGCCTATGAAGGCGACAAGTACTGCGGGAATTGCCACCTGCCGAGGGCGAACAACGAGTTCGACGGCCTCTCTATCTGGGAGCAGACCGCGCACGCCAAGAAGATCCAGCCCACCACCTCTGGCACCGGAATCGTGTGTAGCGTGTGCCACGACCCCCACGGCTCAAATACCGCGCCCAGCATCGTGAGCGAGATCACGCCTCCGTCGATCGCGGTCACCGCGACCGTCGCCGGCAACGACCGGAGCCTATGCTACGCGTGCCACCCAGGCGCGCAGGCCACATATCCGGGCGGCGTCGCGTTCAACTCATCGGGCCACGGCTCCTCGGCGACGACGGTGCCCATCTCATGGGAGTGGGCGTCTCGCGATCTTACGGAGACTGCGCGCGACCGCCGGGTCGGCGAGTGCCAGGTGTGCCACGACCCGATGGGCCGCAACGATGGCACCGGCAAGCCGGTGCCGCGCCTCGGCCTCTCGCAGGGCAGGTCGCTGTGCTACCAGTGCCACGGCGTCGCATCTTTGGTCGCGACGGACGTCGCAAGTTCAGTCGAGGTGCCCGCAGGCGAGGACGCGCGTCCCGAGTTGTTCATCGCATGGAGCCCCGCGGTCAACGGTGGCACGTACGACAGCATCCAGTTGTTCACCGTCGATACGACCGGCACGCCCCCTCGCCCGCTCGTCGGCCCTCGGCAGTTCAAACCGACAGGCCGCGCCGGAGATGCGTCCCCAGGTGATGTCGACGGTGACGGAATCCTCGAGGTTGTTGTGGGCGACGTGGCGTCGCCGAGAGCCGACGTGTGGAGCGCGGACGCGCTTCAGGGCCTCGCGAAGAAGTCCTACACGCTCAACGAAGTCCCGACGTTCGTGGCGGTCGGCAACGTGCTGCTCGACGGCTCGGGTCTCCCTGAACTCGTTGCGGTGACTCGCGATGACGTCACGCCCTACGCGAGCCGGCTCTACGTGTACCGGTGGAACGGCTCGGGCTTCACAACCGTGCTCGGGCCGGTAGCCGTGGGCGATGACGTCTCCAGCATCGCCGTCGGCGACGTCACGGGGTCTCTCAGCGACGATATCGCCGTCACGAACCTCTCGGGCAACGAGCTTCGCATCCTCACCGAGCCCTCGGGGACCCCCGAGACGCTCAGCGTGGGCGGGCCGTACGCCACTGGATCCAAGCCGCGCGGGGCCAGCATCGGCGATGCGTGGGACGACGGAGCGGGTGCCAACGAGATCGTGCTCGCTAACTCCGGCGCTGTCACGTCGAACGTCGCGGTGTTCTCCGGGGACGGCGTGCTTCGCCAGGTCGCCGACGCAACCGCAACGGCCGGCGCCATCGCGTACGACACGCTGGTCGCGGACGTTCTGAGCGGGCAGCCGCGACCCGAAGTCGTCGTCGACCTCTACAGCGCGACCGACAAGAGCGCAATCCAGGTGTTCAGCCAAGTCGGTGGGATGCTCACCGTGGCCGACACGAAGGTCGACAACTCGACTGGTACGCGCAAGATCTCGCTGGCCGCGGGCGACCTGACCGCGGACGGAGACGTCGAGATCGTCGCGGCCAACGCGGGCGAGTTCACGGGGACCGCGGCGTTCACGCACGTCGACCCGTCCATCGACATCTACAAGCCGACGGGCAACGGCCAGAAGCTCAACGGTGTCACGCGGCGCCAGGTCGGCGGCGCCGAGATGGCCAACGACGCGCCAGCGATGGTTGTCGCCGACTTCGGCTACGTCGGGAAGAGCAGACACCCGTTCGATGCTTCCGCTGCCGCCCTCCATGACTCGACCGAGGTCGCTGGGTTCACGCCGCATGTCGACTGCGCCGATTGCCACAATGTGCACACATCAGACCGGACGGCGGCCTCGGCTCCCGCAGCCTCAGGGGCGATCAAGGGAGCGTGGGGGATCTCGGTTGAGAACGCTCCCGCGACCTTCATCAGCTACACCGAGAAACGGGGCATCGAGAAGCAGTACGAGCTCTGCCTGAAGTGCCACTCCGGATGGACGCCGTTGCCCGGTAGGCGCAACATCGCCAGCGAAGTCGACACTCGCAACCCGTCGTTCCACGCAGTCGAGGGGGCGTCGAGCGCGTCGAACGTGTCGCCAAGCTCGTTCACGAGCGCGACGCCGGCGTGGTCGAACGATTCGGTGCTGTACTGCACCGACTGCCACGACCGGAGTGACCCGTTGGCCGCGCGCGGGCCTCATAGCTCGTCGTACAGCTCACTGCTGAAGAAGCCGTACTTCGGCGCGAGCAGTAACAACCCCGACGTCCTGTGCTACGAGTGCCACAAGGCGACTGTCTACTACGACGGCTCAGAGGACGGCTTGGCGGCATCGACGAGTCACTTCTACGAGGTCACACAGGCGGGCCAGGGCGAGGTCGCGAAGAAGCACCGGCTCCACGTGCTCGAGCTCGGGCTCGTGTGCGACGCGTGCCATACCAGCCATGGATCGACGACCTTGCCGCATCTCATCCGTTCAGATGTTGGCTACGTGGCGAGCGAGAACGGTGGGACGTGCACGAACGCGTGCCACGGCGGGGGCAGCAAGACCTACGGGTACTTCGTCATCGACCACACCCCTCCGACGACCACCTCTGATGCACTGGCAAGCTACGTCGACTCGGCCACGATCACCCTCACCGGCACCGACAACGTCGACGGCTCGGGAGTCGCGGCCACGCACTACGTCCTCGACGGCGGTACGGAGGCCACGGGCAGCTTGGTGACTGTGTCGAGTCTGGGCAGCCACACCCTCGAGTTCTGGTCGGTCGACGTCGCCGGCAACGCCGAGACGCCGCACACGACGGTGAGCTTCACAATCAAGGCCGCCGACCTGACAGCACCCACCACGACATCTGACACCCAGGCGAGCTACACGGACTCGGCCACGATCACGCTCACCGCCACCGACAACGCCGGCGGCGAGGGAGTCGCGTCCACCCACTACGTCCTCGACGGCGGGGCGGAAGCCACGGGCAGCTCGGTGACAGTCACGACCGCCGGCACCCATACCCTGGAGTTCTGGTCGGTCGACGTCGCCGGCAACACCGAGACCCCGCACAAGACAGCGAGCTTCACGATCACCGACTCGATCGCCCCGACCACGGTGTCCGACGCCCAGCCGACCTACACTGACTCGGCCACGATCGCCCTCACCGGCAGCGACAACACCGGCGGCTCGGGGGTGGGGTCCACCCACTACATCCTCGACGGAGGTACCGAGGCCACGGGCACGGTCGTCACCGCGTCCACTGCGGGCAGCCACACCCTCGAGTTCTGGTCGGTCGACGTCGCCGGCAACGCCGAGACGCCGCACGCCACGGTGAGCTTCCAGATCAGCGACTCGACCGCCCCCACGACCACCTCCGACGCCCAGGCGAGCTACGCCGGCACGGCCACTGTCGCCTTGACCGCGACTGACAACACCGGCGGATCGGGCGTCGAGTCGACCCACTACATCCTCGACGGCGGTACGGAGGCCACGGGCACGGTCGTCACCGTCTCGACGCTGGGCAGCCACACCCTCGAGTTCTGGTCGGTCGACGTCGCCGGCAACGCCGAGACGCCGCACCAGACGGCGAGCTTCACCGTCACCGACTCGACCGCACCGACGACGATGGCCGACGTCCAATTGGCCTACACCAACTCGGCGACGATCACCCTCACCGCCGCCGACAACGCCGGCGGCTCGGGGGTCGAGGCCACCCACTACATCCTCGACGGCGGTACGGAGGCCACGGGCACGGTCGTCACCGTCTCGACGCTGGGCAGCCACACCCTCGAGTTCTGGTCGG
>CAYHCN010000060.1:0-8278 GCA_964354945.1 uncultured Eubacteriales bacterium | reverse complement strand
CACGTCCACGAGGATGTTGAGCCTCGAGGTGTCCAGCAGGCGGTCCAGGAACTTCTCGACGACGCGTAGCGTCGCGTCCCAGTTAATGACCACGTGCACGAGCAACGGGATGATCGCGGCGAGGCTGAGCCATTCGTGGATGGCGAGTCCCGTCCACGCGGGGTTGAACGCGACCAGCAGCGCTGCGAACATCCCCAGGTCGAGGAGGAGCCGTGAGCGGGCGTTCATGGCGGTCCTTTCGTCGGCGCGCCGGCGGCGCGGTCAAGGTCATTCGCGCGGGACGGCGAGCGTCGGGCGTCGTCGCCCCGCATCAACGAATCTGACCGTGGGGTCTTCTGACAAGGTTTCGAGCCGGCTACGGGTTCGTAATCCTGGGGTCCGTGTGGGCGCCCCGCTGAGATTACGAATCCGTAGCCTGCCCGCAGACACGTCGCAACGTGCGCCGAGCAGACTCAGGAACTGTGGGCCGGCCTGAACGCCGGCAATGCGACAAGAAAGAGGTGCACGATGTCCGATATGACCAACGAGCCCACCGGCGCCGGGCCCGATGACGTGACCCTGGTCGAGCCGAACGTGGCTGCCACCGAGCCGATCCCGGTCGCCGAGTACGCCGCCCCCGCCCCCGAGGCGGTGCCTGCAGCTGCCCCCGCCGCGGCGCCCTCCGACCACGTGAGCATCTCGAAGAAGTGGTTGCTCATCGGCGGTGGCGCGATCGTTGGCGTCATCCTGCTCGGCGGCACGTTCGCCGCGGGTGCGTCGGTGGGTCGCCACGCGGGCGGCTTTGGCGGCCGTGGCCGCGCCGGAATGGGCCAGTTCCAAGGCGGCGGCATGATGCAGGCGCCGGGTGGCCAGGGCCAGTTCCGCGGCGACGGCGACGGCGGCGGCTACCACCAGCGCGGCGGTCGGGGCACGCAGGGCCAGGGCCAGGGCCAGGGCCAGGGCCAGGGCTGGGGCCAGGGCCAGGGTGAGCGGGGACTGCAGCAGCAGGGCGTGCCGAACGCCCAGCAGGCGCCCTCGACCGCTCCCACTCAGTAGCCCATTCCTCCCACACGGTCGCCCCGGCGCGTACCCCCTGATCGCCGGGGCGACCGTCCTTTGTTCCACCTAGTGATAGGCTCAGACGCATGACCGAGCGGACTCAGAGCATCCTCGTCATCGAGGACGACCCCGCCGTCGCCGAGGCTCTCGTCGAGGGCATCGGCCGCGAGGGTTTCGACGCGCACTGGGAGTCCACCGGCGGTGGCGGCGTCACCTACGCGCGCGACTCCTCGCCGCATCTGATCGTCCTCGACGTCCGCCTTCCCGACGGATCGGGTTTCGACTTCTGCCGGCAGATCCGCCAGCTCGGCATGCGCCAGCCCATCCTCATGCTCACCGTGCAGTCCGACGAGGTCGACAAGGTCCTCGGACTCGAGATGGGCGCCGACGACTACCTCACCAAGCCGTACCGCCTCCGAGAGCTCATCGCGCGCATCCGCTCGCTTCTGCGCCGCGCGTACGGCGAGTTGTCCTCGGCGGAGGCGGACGTGCTCTACGTCGACGACCTCACGATTGACCGCACTCGAGCTGCCGTCAGCCGAGGCGGACAGGAGATCAACCTCACTCCGACCGAGTTTCGGCTTCTGGTGTTCCTGGCCCAGCACCCGGGGCAGGCGTTCTCGCGCACCCAGCTGATCGAGAACGTGTGGGGTAGCGCCGGCGACTTCTACGACGACAAGACCGTGAGCGTCCACGTGCGCCGGCTCCGCGAGAAGATCGAAGTCGAGCCGAGCGACCCGCGGATCGTGCTCACCGTGCCGGGCATCGGCTACCGGCTCGCGACGTAAGGCCACGCCGATGCCCGCCGACGCGACCGCCGCCGCAAGCAGCGAGAAGCCGATGAAGCGCAGCGCCTCGCTACGCTTCCAGCTAGCGCTCACCTACGCCGGCATTGCGTTGCTGACCGCCGCACTGCTGGGAGGAATCCTGCTCGCGGTGCTGGGGCAGTACTACGGGCGCTCCGAGGAGGCGTACCTCCGAGCTGCTGCCGAGCAGCTCGTGGCCGATCCGCCGCAGATGGAGGACACCCAACGCTGGGCCCAGATTGCGGCGCTCACCACGCAGACGCGCGTGCGCGTGTATGACGCGAACGGCCAGCAGGTTGCCGATTCTGGCCCGGTCGCGGGGCTCGACCCGCGTGTGCTTGCCGGTGAGCGCGATCGCGAACGCGGTCTGACGCGGCGCGGTCCCCACGGCGAAGGCCTGCCTTCACCCCTCGGTGGCGGCATCTTCGGAGGAAGCAGCAGTGCAGATCGGTCGAACCGCAAGCTGCAGCTCGCGCTCTCCAACGGTGGCTTTGTCACCGTTTCCGAAGCGCCGGCCTCCGGTCGCGCAGCGCTAGTGAGTGCAGCCCAGGCGTGGACGGTCGCGGCGCTGCTCGCGGTCGGCCTCGCTGCGGCGGCCGGCTACGCGCTCTCGTCGCGGGTGTCGCACCCCATCGCCGAGCTCACCGAAGCTGCCGATCGCATGCACGACGGCGATCTCTCCGCCCGCGCCACCGTCGTCCGCGAGGACGAGGTCGGACGCCTCGCCGATTCGTTCAATGCGATGGCTGGGCGGATTGAGACGACCGTCGTCGCGCTGCGCAGCTTCGTCGCCGACGCCGCGCACCAGATCGGGACTCCGTTGACCGCGCTGCAGGCCGACCTCGAACTTGCCGAGGCGGAGGCTCGCAGCGACGACGAGCGCCGGCTGGTCAAGCGTGCACTCGGACAGGCGCATCGGCTCGAGGCGCTCTCGACCGACCTTCTGCGCCTCTCGCGAATCGAGGCGGGGGAGAGCCCCGGTGAAGTCACCCTCGTTGACGTTAGCGCGCTGGTGCGCGAGGAAGCTGACGCAGCCGCTTCGCGTGCCGAGCAGGCCGGGCTCGTGCTCGACCTCGACGTCGCCGACGAGCCGCTGGTGGTCGCCGCCGACCGCTCGCAGCTGCAAGTGGTCGTCGACAACCTGCTCGGCAACGCGGTGAAGTTCACTCCAGAGGGCGGCCGCGTCTCGCTCACGGCCCGTGGCGCAGGCAGCTTCGCCATCATCACGGTCGCCGACACCGGCGTGGGCATTCCCGCCGAGGAGCACGGCCAGGTCTTCGGCCGCTTTCATCGTGCTCGCAACGTGGCCGCCTACCCAGGCAGCGGTCTCGGACTCGCGATCGTGCGTGCGACTGTCGAGCGCTTCGGCGGGTCGGTCGAGTTCGACAGCTCGGAGATTGGTACCCGATTCACGGTGCGGCTGCCGCTGGCGTAGTCCTCGAAGTTCCGCAACAACCCGGGTGTCTTGGACCCTAGCGAACTTGGGAGCGATCGCTCCTATAAACGTTAGGGTTCTCGACACCCCCCTTTCCGGATCGGCGTTCACGAAGTCTCTGCTGGAAGCGGCTGGAAGCGGTACGCTGTCCGCATGTCGCAGCAGCTCATGATCGCCACAGTCTTCATCACGCTCGCGCTGGTCTTCTATTCGATCGGCGTGTGGGCCGAACGCATCTCGAAGCTGCTGAAGCCGTGGCACGTCGTGATGTTCTGGCTCGGCCTGGTCTGCGACACGACCGGCACCTACGCGATGGAGCGCATCGGCGAGTCGACCAACTGGCTGAGCTTCCACGCCATCACCGGGCTGCTCGCC
This sequence comes from uncultured Eubacteriales bacterium, assembly GCA_964354945.1. GTDB lineage: Bacteria > Actinomycetota > Coriobacteriia > Anaerosomatales > CAVXGS01 > CAVXGS01. The sequence goes on along the minus strand of CAYHCN010000060.1, from coordinate 4,624 downwards.
ATCCTGCTCATGCTCGGACACGCGATCTGGGCGACGTGGACCATCCGCCGAGGCACCCCTGAGGCGCAGACTAGCTTCTACAAGTACAGCATCTTCGTGTGGCTGTTCTGGCTGATCCCGTACGTGGGGGGCGCCGTCTTCGGCATGATCTAGCCCGCCCGAGTCCCGCCCAGAGTCCCGCCCGAGTCCCGCCGAGTGGCCCCGCCGGCCGCCGATCTCCCGCTCGCTCCTCGTCCTACCCGCCGAGCGCCAGGTCCAGCACCGTCATCAGCGTGAAGCCGACGATCGCCGCGAGCACCGCCGAGTCGGCGTGCCCACCTCGCTGGCACTCGGGGATCAGTTCCTCGATCACGACGAACACCATCGCGCCAGCGGCGAAAGCCAGCCCGTAGGGCAGCAGCGCGACCGACGCGCTCACCAGCACCGCCCCGAGCATCGCCGCGAACGGCTCGACCGACCCCGTCGCCTGCCCCAGCGTGAAGGCGCGCCGCCGAGACGACCCGTCGCGCACCAGCAGCCCCGCCACTGCGAGCCCCTCCGGCATGTTCTGGATGCCGAGGCCCAGCGCCAGCGCGATCGTGGCACCCAGCGAGGTCGCCGGTGCTCCCGAAGCCGCCGCTCCTGCGGCGACACCGAGCGCCAGTCCCTCCGGGATGTGGTGCAGCGTCACGGCGAGGAACACCAGCGTCGAGCGCTTCCACTGCGTCGTGAGGCCCTCGTCGATGTCTCGCCCCTGCCACATCTCGTGCGCGTGGGGCAGGACCTTGTCGAGTCCCCACAGCCCCAGCCCGCCCAGCGCGAAGCCCACCGCCGGCGGCAGCCACACGAGTCCGCCCGACTCCTTCGCGATCTCCACCGAGGGTGCGAGTAGCGACCAGTAGCTCGCCGCGAGCATGACGCCCGCCGAGAACCCCAGCAGCACGTCCATCGCGTGCGACGAGGGATTGCGTCGCAGGAACACCGCCGCCGCGCCCAGCGCGGTCATCGCCCACGTGAACAGGCCGGCGATGAGGGCAAGGGCTACGGGTGCAAGCGATGTGGATGACATGCCTCAGGTGTAACACATCGACGTACACTTGAGGCGCAAGGTTCGAGCGGTGACGACTCGAGGGGGACTCCGTGCCCGACTTGGCGCAGGCGATCCTGTGGGGGGCCATCGGCGCATCGGCGCTGCTGCTCGGCGCCGTCATCGCGCTCCGTGCGCGGCCCCGCCATCAGATCGTCGGGCTCGTGATGGGTTTCGGTGTCGGGGCGATGTTCAGCGCGATCGCGTATCAGCTCCTCCCCGACGCAAGCTCCGACGCGGGTGTGGTCGGCGGGCTTGTGGCCGGCGCGCTGGTGTTCTACTTCGGGGACCTCGCGATCGACCGTCGCGGAGGCATGAGCCGCAAGGCGATCGGGAACATCCATCCCGATTCCGAGGGCAACGCCATCTTCCTCGGCACGCTGCTCGACGGCATCCCCGAGTCCTTCGTCCTCGGAGCAGCCGTCGCAACGGGGGAGACCTTCGGCCTCGCCTTCATCGCTGCCGTGTTCGTCTCGAACCTGCCCGAAGCGATCGCCGCGACCACGAGCATGAGCGAGTCGGGCGCACCCACGCGAAGGATATGGGTCATGTGGGGTGGCCTCGTTCTCGCCTCGGCGATGGCAGCAGGGGTTGGCTACGTGCTAACCGGTTCGGCTGCCGGATGGATCGGTGGCTTCGCAGAGGCATTCGCGGCCGGCGCAATCCTCGTGATGCTCGTGGACTCGATGGTGCCCGAGGCCATCCAGTGGGGTGGCAAGCTCGTCGGGCTGGCGACGGTCCTCGGCTTCATCATGTCGACGGGGCTGGCGTTCCTGTCACTGAAGACGGGGTGACGAAACATCCGCGCGCGTGACTTTTCGGCGCGCTCGTCCGTTATCCGGATGACCGACCGACTACCGGCACGAAACGACGGACATGTCTGAGGAGCGTTTCGACCGGGCGTTCCGGGAGCACGGCAGGCGCATCTACGCCTACTGTCTCGTGCGCACCGGTTCTCCCGCCGACGCCGAGGATCTCACCGCCGAGACCTTCGCTCGCTTCATCGAGCGCGGGTCGTCTGTGCCGGACGAACGAGTCTTGCCCTGGCTGTACCGTGTCGCGCACAACGCGTGCGTCGACCACGCGCGCAAGGCGCGGGCCGGTGAGGGGCCGCATGGTGGCGAGCGCGGCAGTTCGCTCGCGCCGGCCGCCGCCGACCCCGCCGCCGACCCCGACCCCGCGCTGAGCGCCCTCGAGGACGCTGCTCTCGTGTGGCCCGCCGTGCGCGAGCTGACACCGCCGCAGCAGCGGGTCGTGTACCTGCGCGTGGTTGAGGACCTGCCGTTCGCCCAAGTGGCGAGGCAGCTCCGCAAGCGCGAGGGTGCGGTCAAGATGGCGTACTACCGCGCCATCGAGCAGCTGGGCAAGACGCTGGGAAGTGAGCAGCGATGAGCGAGCAGCATCGTGCCGGGGGGTCCGACGAGGCCCGCGTGCGAGACGCGATAGGGGCCGCATTCGCCGAGAACGCCGCGCCCACCGACGAGGCCCTCGAGCGGATCTCCGCCGGGGCACACGCGCGGGCGGAGGGCGTAGCGGGGGAGCCCGCCGGCGCGTCCGGGTACCCGCGGCGCAGGCCCCGCCTCCGCACTCCCGCTATCGTCGCGGCGGCCGTCGTCGCAGTCGCCCTGGTCGCCGTCGTCGTCGCACAGCTCGCCGCGCCGTGGGACAGCCGGATACTGGACCGAGCGGCGGCCGCAGCGGCGGGTTGGCGACAGCCGGGAAAGATCACGCACTTCGTGCAGGAGATCGCATTCGCCGACCCGGAAGGGACGGGCCCGACACTCAAAGAGCGGCGTGAAGTGTGGGCGAGCTACGATGCCACGCAGAGTCGCGAGCTGCGAACGAACAGCGGCACGGTGACCGTGGAGGGGTCGATCTTCGACGTCACGGGCCCGATCAACCCGGTCTCGAACGAGGCTTCGACGACGAGCATCTGGAACGACCGCTACTCGGCCGCAATCGCCGACACCCCTCAGGGCCTCGCCATCACCGTCGAGCCGCCTCGGTCACAGTCATGGGCCCACCTGGCTGCGGACCCGTGCCAGCTGTGTCACCGCGAAGGCGTCGACTCGCGGGCGCAGGCCAAGCGGCTCGGCAACATGCCTGGCTATCTCGCCGCGATCGAGTCCGGCGAGATGAAGGTGGTCGGCAAAGGCGAGATCGACGGCACGCCGACGTATCTGCTCCGCTCGGAGGAGCAGCTGGAGGACGGGGTCACCGAGGTCACACTGGTCGACATCGACCGCGAGGAGTACCGGGCCATCCGCTACCGGGTTGAGCGCGTGGAGCGGGTCCGCCAAGGCGGGTTGTTCAGCCGTTCGCGGGCCATTCGCCGCGTCGAAGTCGACACGCGCATCCTCTCGCACGAGCTCGTCGATCCGAAGGACCTCCCCGCCGACTGGTTCGAACTCCAGACCCCACGGGATCGGCCCTACGCCCTTCGCCAGTCGTTCGCGCCGGCGCAGACGGTCGACTGGCCGCCGGCTTCGCCGGGAAGAACCACCCTTTGGGTCCGCATGACTCAGCCCGTCTACGACCTCGGCGAGTCGTTCCGGATCGGCGAGACGCTCATCACCGGCGTGTACTCGGCACCGACGCCGCCCGACGGCACCCCGGGCAGCGCACTCGCAACGGGAGTACCGCCCGTGCACTACGAGCGCATGCAGCCCGTCGCGGTTGTGGAGGTGTGGCCGGAATCGAGAAACGGCGAGTCCGTGCGCACGATCGCGGAGTACAGCGAGGTGACCTCGGCAGGCACTCCGCCTCGATGGCCTTCCGACAACGCGATGGAGTACGACAACGTCGGCATCACCCCGGTCATCTGGGTCATCACCGTGCCATGGGGCGGCTCGGCGTGGGGCATCGCCGACAACGGCTCGCTCATCGTGAAGAAGCCCGACGCGACGATCGTCCTCAAAGGCGCGCCGGGGGCGCGGCTCCCGCGAAGCGTCCTCGAAGAAGCTGCGAAGCATCTGCGACGTCGTCAGTAGGTTTCGGCGTGGTTTTGCAGAATGCACGTAAGGGATAGACAATCACAGTAGACAGTTGATTCCAGACCGCCGTCACGGAGGGGGAGTGCGATGAGCGCCCAGGACGCCGTCGAGCGCAAGAACGCAGAACATATCGCAGCACTGTTGTTCACGGTCGTGGGAGGTATCTTCTGGATCACCACCGCGCTGGTCGGGACGCAGATCTCGCTCGTAGGCTCGAGTCCGGCCGCCGCGTTCGTCGGGATCAGCGAGCAGCTCGGGGCGTGGGCCCCGTTGATCTACACGCTGACCGTGCTGGTCGTCGGCTACTTCCAGGAGCGGATCGCGACCCTCATCCTCGCCCTTGGAGCTGCCGGCACCATCGCGTGGGGGGTCATCGCGGGCTGGGAGACCAACGTCTGGGTCATCATGATGCTGTTCTTCGTCGCACCGACGATCGTCGCGATGGTGCTGTTCTGGCTCGCCGGTGGCAAGACCTCCGAGGGTACCGTCGGCGCGACCGCCTAGGTCGGTCGGCAGATCGCGTAGACGACACTGGCCCGCTTCGATCCTTCGAAGCTTCACGTGC
>CAYHCN010000059.1:0-8301 GCA_964354945.1 uncultured Eubacteriales bacterium | reverse complement strand
ACGCACAGCGAGCGGGGCGACTTCGCGTCGCGCCCGCTCACCGGATTCGTCGAAAAGGCTATCCACGCTAGTCGGTCGCCCTGAGGATCTCTTTCTCGATCAGCTGACGATCGGTGTATCCCCTGCTACGCCACAAGACGGTACCCGCCGAGTCGACGATGATGATCGTCGGCGTCGTGCTGACCTTGAGCTGCTCGAGCATCTTGATGACCTTCGACGCCTCGGTGTCCGCCGAGAGCTTCGGGTCCACCGTCACAGCGCCGGTCTCGGCATCGGTCTTGACGTAGCGCGCGGCGTCATACGCGACCAGGTCCATCAGGCCCCGGTACGCCTTCATGGCCGCATCGACCTCGGTGCGCGTCTCGGCCGAAGCCTTCTGCGTCTTGTCGAAGACGTAGATCAGCACCGGCTGCTTCTTGTCGAGCCGCTTCTGGATATCCGAGGGCAGGCCGGTGGCCTGCTCGGCCAGCGAGGCATAGGTGACCGTCTCGGTCGGCGAGCGGTCGGGGACCAGCGATTCGCCACTCGCCGCGACAGCCGGCGGGGGCGGCGACGCCGATCCGCCAGAGTCGGTTTCGGAGCTGGCGGCTTCGTTCCCACCACCACCGCATCCGAACAGCGTTAGTGCCAGGACTACTACGAGAAGTGCTACGACTAGTCTGCGCATTGTTCTGTTTTCCTCCCGGTCACACACCGGTGCCCCACCTTGGCGTGTCCCGACGCGGTGACCTGCTCTCGCAGGTGGGTGCCCGCACCTACGGTTTCCAGCTTCCTCAACTGTGGAGGATCCCTGTCCGCCGTGGGATGGTGAGGCTCCCTATGTGAAAGTGTTGGTACAGCCGCTCAAATGCCGGGAACACGCGCAAGGCAAGGCCTTGCTTGAGTGTACTCTCGCCCCACGAGACCCGTCCACGAAACTCCGGTTGTCGGACTCTTGTCGCCCGTCCGGCGCGGACGAAGTCTCCTCGCGCGAGGACACTCCAAATGGGTTATCGGCACGAACTTGCGCGAAATCTAGTCCGTACGTAGACGAACTTCGCGGAGCTGCCGAGGCGAGACCTCGTCGGGCGCCCCGGTCATCGGGTCGGAGCCCGACGACGTCTTGGGGAACGCGATGACGTCCCGAATCGACTTCGAGCCGGCGAGCAGCATCACCAGGCGGTCGAGACCCAGGGCGATGCCACCGTGAGGGGGGGCGCCCATGGCCAGCGCTTCGAGGAGGAACCCGAACTTCTCGCCGATCTCCTCGTCGGAGAGTCCGAGCAGGCGAAGCACCCGACGCTGCAGCTCAGGCTGGTGGATACGGATGGTCCCACCGCCGATCTCGAGGCCGTTCATCACGAGGTCGTAGCTGTGCGAGCCGACCTCCAGCGGACGCTCCTCGAGGTGGTCGAGGTCCGACTCCGTGGGCATGGTGAACGGGTGATGATTCGCCGCGTAGCGCTCCTCCTCCTCGTCCCACTTGAACATCGGGAAGTCCACGACCCACAGCGCCGAGAACCCCTTGCGCTCGATGCCGAGCTGGTCGGCCATGTTCAGCCGCAGAGTGCCGAGCACCTCGTTCGCAACCTCAGCGGTGTCGGCGATCATGAGCGCAAGGTCGCCGGGCTCGATGCCGAGGTCGGTCCTGAATGCCGCCATCTCCTCGTCGGAGAAGAACTTGGTGATCGGCGAACGAACCTCACCGTCACTTCCGAAGGCGACCCACGCGAGGCCCTTGGCGCCCGCATCGATGGCGGCCTGGTTGAGCGCGTCGATCTTGCTCCGGGCGAAGTCGCCCGCGCCCTTGGCCCTGATGCCCTTGACCACGCCGCCCGCCTCGAGAGCGCCCGCGAAGACCTTGAATCCGCTCTTCGAGAAGGTCTCAGACAGATCGACCAGCTCCATGCCGAAGCGAGTGTCGGGGCGGTCGGAGCCGTAGCGACCCATGGCCTCGGCGTAGCACAGCCTCGGCAACGGGACCTGAAGGTCCACGTCGGCTTCGTGCATGATCTCGCGCATGACCTCCTCCATCGTGGCGATGACGTCATCGCCGTTGACGAAGGACATCTCAAGGTCGATCTGTGTGAACTCAGGCTGACGGTCGGCACGCAAGTCCTCGTCCCTAAAGCACCGCGCGACCTGGTAGTAGCGGTCCATGCCTGCGACCATCAGCAGCTGCTTGAACAGCTGCGGAGACTGCGGAAGCGCGTAGAAGTCGCCGGGATTCAAACGGCTCGGCACGATGAAGTCACGCGCACCCTCGGGCGTGGACTTGCCGAGCATCGGCGTCTCGACCTCGACGAAACCGCGGTGCTCCAGGGAGCGGCGGAACCGCTGGGTGATGCGGTCGCGGAGCATGAGCGCCGCAAGCACCTCGGGACGCCGGATGTCGAGGTAGCGCCAGCGCATCCTCGTCAGCTCGTCGGTCTCGATACCCGCCTCGATCTCGAACGGCGGGGTTTCGCTGCGGTTCAACACGGTGACCTCGGTCGCGATGATCTCGATCTCGCCGGTTGCGAGATTGGGGTTCTCGGTGCCCGCGGGCCGCTTTCGGACCGTGCCGGTGACCGCGAGTACCCACTCAGGGCGGACCTGCTCGGCGGTGACGAAGGCCGCGCCGGAGTCCTCGGGGTCGAAGGTGCACTGCACGAGGCCGCTGCGGTCACGGAGGTCGACGAAGATGAGCCCTCCGTGGTCGCGACGCCGGTGGACCCATCCGGCAACGGTGACGACTGCGGCCTTGTCCGCACTGCGAAGGTCGCCTGCCGCGTGGGTTCGCATCGAGTGGGCCACGTTCATATGTGCACTGCCTTCCGTCGGTACTCGGAGTTCGAGCATTGCTCGGCGCCGGCCGGGCGCCGTTTGACTGTCCTAAGCGTCAGAAGAGAGTAGCGGATTCCACCCCGAGTGCGCCTTCACGACCATCCTGTCGTACCCTAACGCACGCTACACGCGCGCGAGTCCCATAGAAGCGCCGGACAACTCGGGCATCGGGCCGAGAACGGGGCGACGCGTTTCGGCTAGCCGAGAAGTGACGCCACGTACCCGGCGAGCCCCGCAAGCGGGAGGACGTTCTGATCCTTGGTCGTCATATCCCGAAGGGCGACTTCGCCATTGGCGAGTTCGTCCGGCCCCACAACCACGACGAACCGCGCTTTGAGGCGGTCCGCCTGCTTGAACTGCGCCTTCAGCGAGCGGGCCTGGTGGTCCATCTCGGCGGCGATCCCGGTCTCGCGGAGCGCCTGGGTGAGTCCGAAGACCTCGCCGCGGACCGAGTCGTCGACGGCCGCAACGTAGACCTCGGCGAGAGGCGGCGCGGGAATCTCGACGCCGGCGGCCTCCATGACCAGAAGCGTGCGCTCGAACCCGAGCGCGAAGCCCAGCCCGGGGGTCGGAGGGCCACCGTATTCCTCCATGAGGCGATCGTAGCGACCCCCTCCCCCGATGCCATTCTGCGAGCCGAGACCGGCTTCGCCCTGTACCTCGAAGACGGTGCGAGTGTAGTAGTCGAGCCCGCGTACGAGGGACGGGTCCTCCGTGTACGGAATGCCGAGCCCGTCGAGCGCGTCTTTCACCTCGGCGTAGTGCTCGGCGCACTCGTCACACAGCTCGTCCCGCAGCAAGGGTGCCTCAGCCATGACTGCGACGCATCGCTCGTTCTTGCAGTCGAACGCGCGAAGCGGGTTCGTGTCCGCGCGGCGGTTGCACTCCTCGCACAGCTCGGCGGAGTGCTCGAGGATGAAGTCGCGGACCTTGTCTCGGTATGCCGGGCGGCACGACTCGTCGCCCATCGAGTTCAGCAGCAGACGCATGCTCTCGGCGGGAATCCCCACAGCAAGGTAGTAGCGCCATAGCAACGCGATGACTTCGGCATCCACCGTAGGCTCGGGCATGTTGAGCGCCTCGAGGCCGATTTGCCAGAACTGTCGCATGCGGCCCTTCTGGGGACGCTCGTACCGGAACATCGGGCCGGCGTAGTAGAGCTTGGATGCCCGTCCGTTCGCTGTCAGGCCATGCTCGAGGGCGGAGCGGACGACGCTCGCTGTCCCTTCGGGGCGCAACGTGATCGAGCGACCGCCCTTGTCCTCGAACGTGTACATCTCCTTGGAGACGATGTCGGTCGCCTCGCCGATACCGCGGGTGAACACGTCGGTGTGCTCGAACAGCGGCGTGTAGATAGGTTCGTAGCCGTACGCTGCGAACATCGTCTGGGCGATACGCTGGAGGTGCTCCCACGCGCGAGCAGTACTGGGGAGCATATCGACAGTGCCTTTGGGAGCGCGTGCGTTCATTGAGGACTCCGTGATGGGGGGCGCGTCGGTGCCATACTGTAACGCACTCGACTCGGACCGGGCTGCCGCGGAACGCACGGGCTCAATGCTGCAGCTACCAGGTTATGACGATGTAACCGTCGCCCGCGTTGACGCCGGCCGTCATCGAACCCGTCCCGACGTCGATGTAGCTCGTACCACCGTATCCGGCGCCGTTGGTGGCAGAATCGTAGGATCCGCCATTCCAGCCGCCGCCGCCGCCGCCGTGGTTGCCGCCAGACTGGCCGTTCTGGTTTCCGCCAGGGAGCGTGCCCGGGCTGCCGCCCGCACCACCGTCGTCAAGCTCGCCGCCACCGCCACCGCCGCCTGCTTCCGCTAGGATCGTGGCGCCATTGGCGATCGAGCTGGACCCTCCACCGGTGCCGAATGTGCTCGAGGCGCCGCCGGAACCGCCACCCCAGCCACCAGAGCCTGACTCGGCCCCCAGTCCTCCCACCTTCAACGTGAGCACACTGCCCGGGGTGACCGGGATGCTGACCGCGACCAGCCCCCCAAGCCCGCCAGCCGTGCCATCGATGGGATCGCCGCCTGAGGCGCCGTACATCTCTACGCTGATGGACGTGACCCCCGCGGGGACGGTCCACGACTCAGCCGCACCCGTGAAGTTGAATGTCGCACTGCCGCCTCCCGTCGGCGCGGCCAGAGTGAACGGCACGGCCTGCAGGGCTTCCGGGTTGCCGGCGACATCGACCGAGTACCAGTACAGCGTGTGCGGTTCGGACCCGGACACGGGTCCCAGAACTGGCACGGACGTGCCGGCCGTCCACGGGCCACCGGTGTAGTCGAGCTGCCACCACGTCTGCCCCACGCCCGAGCCGTCAGTGTCGGTGGGCGTGAGCGCGAATAACTGGCTGCCGGTGTAGGTGTTGCCGGGGACGATGTTCGTAGTGGTCACTGGCGCGATCGTGTCGATCCTGAACTGGTTGGAGACGTTGACGGTCTCGGTGTTGTTGGCGTTGTCCGCCGAGTAGTAGCTGAAGGTGTGCAGCCCGTCCCCCGTGACGGTGAACTCCGTGCCCTGGAGCACGGGACCGCCATCGATCTGGTAGTAGGTCGCCTTGACGCCGGACCCGCCGGTGTCTGCCGCGGTCAGCGTCGTCGACTGGGCGGCATTGTAGACGCCACCCGCAGGGGGACTGAAGCTGGAAACCGTGACTGGCGGCGCGGTGTCAGGGATAGGCGCTGCCTCGACGAGGACGGTCGCGCTCTTCTCCACCTCTGTATTCGTGGCGTTGTCGACGGACCAGAAGTAGATGGTGTGCGTCTGGGTCCCGCTCGCTGGGGCTGGGACGGTTACGACCGTGCCGGTTTGCTCGGCTCCCGAGTCGATCCTGTAGTGCGTGTTGCCCACGCCAGAGCCGCCCACGCCGTCGACGGCGGTGAGGTTGACGACGGCCGCGCCGATGTACGACGCAAGTGCGTCGCTCGTCGTGACCGGCGCGGTGGTGTCCAGGAGGATGGTATCGGTGAGTGTCAACACGTTGCTCGCGTTGTCCATGTACTGGACGCGCACCGTCTTCATTCCATCACCGGAGGGCAGGGCGATCGGAGCAGCTGCCGAGTAGGCGACCGCCGGGCCGAACGCGCCGGTTCCGGGATCAACACTCATCTGGTACATCCCAGAACCCGTGTCAGTGACCGCAGAGTCAACGGAGGCCGTCACCGACGTCGCATACGCGGCGCCGTTGTTGACCGACATCGTCCCGGAAGGTGGCGTCGTGTCCGGCACCGCCATCACGGTGAAGCTGAATGCGGGAACCGGTGTGACGCTCTCGGTGTTGCCCGCCCGGTCGACTGAGTAGTACTGCAGAGTGTGCGACTGCGATCCGATGCTGGGAGCCGGAACACCTACGACGAGACCCTGCGTTGCGGGTCCCCCGTCAAGAATGTAGTACGTGCGATCGACGCCCTTACCGCCGGTGTTGTCGGCGGCAGTCAGGTGGATGGTCGCGTCCCCCGTGTAGCTCGACACTGCGTCCGAGCTGGTCGTAGGCGCCACGGTGTCGATCACGGTCTGCGCGGGCGTATGGCAGCGGGTGCAGTCGGTTTCGCCTAGGTAGTACTCCGTGCTGGTGTGACATGAATCGCAACTCGCCGAGCTGTTGTAGTAGGCACCGTTGTGGTTCGGCTGCATCCCGGAATGGAGCGAAGGATGGCAGTCGCCCTGCTGACAGGTCTTGTTCCATGTGCCGAGACCGGCCACCGGATTGGCGCCCGAATGGCACAGCGCGCAGTTGTTGGCGTGCTGGGTCCCCAGATCTGCGTAGTGGCACATCGAGCAGTCGACGTAGGTGCTCCAGCCCGAACCGTGGTCGATGTCGTCAGCACCGGCTCCCATCAGCACATCACCGGATCCGAGGGTCGCCGCGTGCGCAGACGCGCTATAGCCGTGATTGGTCGGGTTCTTGTCGGCGTGGCAACTCGTCGCCTCACCGCACGACGCGGCCCGATCGAAGGCGGCCGGGCGGTTGTCGAGGACGTTGTGGCACGCAGTGGGGTCGTTCGCATCTGCGTTGCCGCAGCTCTGGTACATCGGCGCCCCACCAGACTGCGAGACAGCGTGCAGCGCGGCCAGGTCGGTGAAGTCGTGACACGACGCGCCTGTCCCGGCGCACGCGCCCGGCTGGACAGTGTGCGTCGCAGCGTATGAATCGTGAGTCGTCGCCGCACCCGCGTCGTGACAGTCAGTGCACTTCCTGACGGGCCAGTCCGCCGCCACGGTTGCGGAGGAGTCGAGAGCCGTGTCGGTGTGGCACCCGACGCAGCTGACGGCTCCGGTGCCCGTTGAGGTGCTGGCGTGAGCAGTCTTCAGGGTCGCGCTGTGGCAGCTTGAGCACTCCTGGTCGCCCGCACCGACAAGGCCGTCGGCGCCGATCCCCTGGTAGGCGGCGGTAAACGGCGTCGCGGTGTGGGTGGCCTCGGGGTAGTGGTTCGGATCGATCGGTGTGTAGGCGTGCAAGCCCACGTCGGCGCCATGGCAGTCAACGCACTCAGGCGTCTTGCCGGTCGGCAAGGCCGGGTAGGCAGGATTGCTGTGGCACGTGGCGCAGCCGCCTGTGTGCAGGACCGACACGTCAGTGTTCGCGTGACAGTCCACGCACTCCTGGCTTGCCGAGGCGTCGTGGTCGGCGTCGGGGTGCAGGCTGCCGGTGTGGCACGCCCCGGTGGCGCCGCAGCTCCTGCCGGTGGGCTTGGCTGCCTGCTTGGTGTAGTCGTGGCAACCCGACAACGCGCACCCGCCCGCAGCGTCCTTGTGCAGCGCGTGGAGGTCGTCGGTCGGGTGGCAACCGGCGCTCACGCAGCTCGTCCCAGAGACCGTGCCGACGCTCGTCGCCGTGATGGCGGGCGCGCTCACGCCGTGCTGCTCGAGTGTGGGGAGAACGCCTGTGCTGTGGCAAGTCGCGCAGTCTCGAGACACCCACCCGCCGCTCTTGACGACCATGGCGACGACCGGGTTCGCGCTGTGACATCCAGCGCACGTGACGTCCCCGTACGCACCGGGAAGGCCCTGGTGCTGGTTGAAGAGTTGACCGACCCCGGAGGGGTTCACGGGATTGTGGCAGTTCGAACATATCGCAGAGGCAGTACCGCCTGCGGTAACGCTCGTCGTCATCGACGCGGCGGTGTGAGTCGTCTCAGAGTAGTGACCGTCTGGCGGGACGGAAGCGAGCGCGATCACGTCGGGCGCACCGGTGTAGTTCGAGTCGTGGCAACTCGAGCACTCGTGGTCGCCGGCGTAGCCAGCCTTGCTCGGCGAGGTGTGACACGCGCCAGCACCGCAGCCCGAGGTCGGGTGGTAGTCAGTGAAGTCGGAGTGCGTCGTCTCGGAGCCATGGCAGCCGGCACCCGAATTCGTGCAGCCGCTGACGGTCGCAGTGCTGTAGTCGCTAGCGGCAGTGAAGTTGTGGGCGATTGCCGGCCCGTGGTTCGCCGTCGTCTTCTCTTGGTGGCATCCGGTCGTCCCCGATCCGCACGATGCCGCGGGGTC
>CAYHCN010000058.1:0-8345 GCA_964354945.1 uncultured Eubacteriales bacterium | reverse complement strand
TGATGGCGGGCTTGTCGTGCACTGGCTACGACGAGGTCTCGCTCACGTCGCTGTCGACGACCGACTACAGCAAGATCGAAGAAGTACTCCGACGCCTGCTCGGCCGCCTCGAGGGCACGGGTACGAGCGTCTCCCTGCCGAGCCTGCGCGTCGACTCGTTCGGGGTCGAGATGGCCCGGCTCGTCTCCACCGGCCGCAAGAGCGGGCTCACGTTCGCACCGGAAGCCGGGACGCAGCGACTTCGCGACGTCATCAACAAGAACGTGACTGAAGAAGACCTGCTCGCTACGGTCGACCAGGCGTTCTCGGCGGGATGGAGGCGAGTGAAGCTCTACTTCATGATCGGCCTTCCCACCGAGACCGACGAGGACGTCGCGGGCATCGGAGAGCTGGTCGCCCGCGTCCTCCGCACCGCTCGGGAGGCGTGTCCCCCCGATCAACGAGGCTCGCTCAAAGTCTCGGTCTCCGTCTCGACGTTCGTTCCGAAGGTGAACACCCCGTTCCAGTGGGATGCCCAGATAGACCGCGACGAGGTCACGAGGCGGCAAGACATCCTCCGTGCGTCGATGCCTCGCCGAGGCGTGGACCTGTCGTGGCACGACTCCGAGGTCTCGTTCCTCGAAGGCGTGATCGCGAGAGGGGACCGGGACCTCGCCGCGGTCATCGAGGCCGCATGGCGTAATGGGTCGCGCTTCGATGCGTGGACCGAGCGGTTCTCACTCTCGCGCTGGCTCGACGCGTTCGCAGAGACCGGGGTGGACGCAGCCGCGCTGGCCAATCGCGAACGGGATCGCGACGAGCGGCTGCCGTGGGAGCACATCTCGGCGGGTGTGGCACGTGGCTATCTGTGGCGCGAGCGGGAACGCGCGCTCGAGGGTCGGACTACACCGGACTGCAGCTTCTCGGGGTGCACGGGTTGCGACGCCTGCGACGTGCTTGGAGTCGACATCGTGACGGCAGGTGCGCGCGATGGCTGAGTTCCGCCTGCGCATCGGGTACCGCAAGTCGGGGCGGCTGCGCTTCCTGTCGCACCTCGAGGTCGTGCGCACGCTGGAGCGCGGCATCAGACGCGCGGGTCTGCCCTACGCGGTGACCGCCGGCTTCAATCCGCGCATGAAAGCCTCGTTCGGACCCGCGCTGCCCGTGGCGACCGCCAGCGATGAGGAGTACCTCGACCTGTGGCTCACGCGCTACACTGAGCCCAAGGAGGCGTTGCGACGGATCGCTGCGTCGCTGCCCCCCGAGATCGGGCCGATCGAGGCGATCTACATGCCCGAGAAGACACGAGCACTCACGGCGGGCGAGATGCTCGCCGATTATGAGGTCAGAGTCGACGGGGAAGGAGTAGCACGGGAACGGATAGCCGAGGCGGTGGATTCTCTCGTCGAGGCCGGCTCGCTGACGATCGAACACAAGGGTAAGACCAAGGTTTTCGACCTTTCGCAGGCGCTCCCGAACGAGCCCGGTGTCGAGGTCGCGAAGGACGGGTCGGTGAGCGTGAAGCTCACCGTCAGGATCGGCCCCAGTGGCTCCCTCCGTCCGGATGTGTTCGTCACAGCAGCCCTCTCGGCAGCAGATCTTCCCGCCCGGGTCGAGTCCGTGACGCGCACCGGCATGGTCCTCCTCTTCGAGGATGAGAGCCGAGCGCGCCCGATCTGACGGGGAGTCTGAGGTCATGGCCGACGTCCTTCGCGAGATGCTGATCTCGCATGACGTCAACGAGACGCGTGTCGCTCTTCTGGAGGACCGCGAGCTCGTCGAACTCTACATAGAGCGACCGAAGCGAAGCGTTGTGGGCAACGTCTACGTCGGCAAGGTGTCCGACGTGCTGCCCGGAATGCAGGCTGCCTTCGTCGACATCGGTCTGGAGAAGAACGGCTTCCTCTACGTCGACGAGATCGTCGCGCCAGAGGGCATCGAGGAGATGCCTCGCCGAGACATCCAGTCGTTGCTCCGCCCGGGCCAGCAGCTCATGGTCCAGGTCACCAAGGACCCGATGGGCACGAAGGGCGCGAGGGTCACCACCGACATCTCGCTGCCCGGCCGGTTCATCGTGCTCATGCCGTTCTCCGAATTCGTCGGCGTGTCGCGCAAGCTCCCCGAGGAGGAGCGCGAGCGCCTGTTCAAGCTGGTCGCCCCATCCGTGCCACCCGGCACGGGCGTGATCGTGAGGACCGTCGCTCAGGGCGTCTCGGAGCGCGACCTCGCCGCCGACCTCGAGTTCCTGTTGCGGTTGTGGCGGCGCGTGAGCCACCAAGCCGAGGAGGCCCTGCCTCCCGAGGTCGTCTACACGGAGATGGACCTTGCGCTGCGTTTCGTACGCGACGTGCTTTCCGCGGACTACCGCCGACTCGTGATCGACGATCGCGCCACCTACGACAAGGTCGTCTCGTTCCTGAAGAAGAGCTCGCCGGAACTGGTGCGCCGGGTATCGCTCTACAAGGAGAAGGACCCGCTGTTCGACTCGTACGGACTCCACGAGACGATCGCATCGGCGATCACCCGCACGGTCACGCTGCCGAGCGGCGGGCACATCGCGATCGACAAGACCGAGGCGCTCACCGCCATCGACGTCAACACGGGGCGCTACGTTGGCAAGAAGAACCTCGAGGAGACCGTGCTGCGGACCAACCTCGAGGCCGCCGACGAGGCCGTTCGCCAGCTGCGCCTGCGGGACATCGGCGGGATCATCGTCATCGACTTCATCGACATGGATGACGCTCGGCACCGCGACCTTGTGATGGACCGGCTGCTGAAGGCGCTGGCGAGGGACCGCACGAAGTCCCGGGTGACAGAGATATCCCGTCTCGGGCTGGTGGAGATGACCCGCAAGAACGTCACCGACGGCCTGTACGGGGTGTTGACCGAGCCCTGCCCCTGCTGCCACGGGGAGGGGAGGGTGCTATCGGACGTGACGCGGAGAATCACCGTGGAGCGGCGCATGCGTGAGATCCTGCAGGTCGGCCGATCGGCTGCGTACCTGTTCGGGCTCAACCCGGCGACGTACGAGCTGGTTACCGCCCCGGGTCGCAACACCGCCGCCGTACTGAGGGCCGAGACGGGGCGGCAGGTGTCGATCGTGCCCGACGAGGCCGCAGCTCCCACCGAGGTCCGCGTGCTCATCGAAGGCAAGGGTGGCTTCTCGCGGCAGTAGGCGTACCGGTGTGCGCCGAGCGCGCGAATGCACACCATCACCGCGCTCGCCGAAGGTGGATACACCCGGTACCGTTGTAAGGACGCGTTCTCGTTGACTCGTGTGGGGTGCGCTGCTAACATTGCTCCTCGCGCATCAACGCGGACGGAAGGTTTCCCATGTACGCTGTGGTTTCTACGGGCGGCAAGCAGTACCGGGTCGCCAAGGACGATGTCATCACTGTCGAGAAGCTGAACGCGCAGGTCGGCGATACCGTCACCTTCGACGTGCTCCTCGTCGCCGACGGCGACGACGTGACCGTCGGTGCCGATGCCGCCAGCGCTGTCGTGACCGGCGAGGTCGTGGATCACGTTCGCGGCGAGAAGCTCACCGTGTTCAAGTTCAAGAAGCGCAAGGGCTACAAGAAGACGCTGGGCCACCGCCAGGAGCTCACCAAGGTCCGCGTGGCCGGCGTGTCCCTGCCGGGCTCGAAGCCCAAGGCCGCCAAGAAGCCCGCGAAGCCGAAGGCCGAGGCTGCTGCCGAGGTAGTCGAGGTCGAGACGGCGGCCGTCGAAGCTCCCGCAGAGGCCAAGCCGAAGCGCACCCGCACCACCAAGCCCAAGGCCGAGGCTGCCACGGCGTCTGCCAAGGGCGCGGCCGAGGCGAAGGACGCCGGGGCTGTTGCCGAGGACGCCGAGGCGAAGCCGAAGCGCACCCGGGCCAAAAAGGTCGAGACCGACGAGAGTGCGGAGTAGGCGCGCGAGCGCCTCTCCTAGAAGAGCGAAGGAGCTGACACATGGCTCACAAGAAGGGTATGGGCTCGACTCGCAACGGTCGGGACTCGAATGCTCAACGGCTTGGCGTGAAGCGGTTCGCCGGCCAGGAGGTGACCGCGGGCACGATCCTCGTGCGCCAGCGCGGCACGCACTTCCACCCCGGCGAGAATGTCGGCCGCGGTGGCGACGACACCCTGTTCGCCAAGGCTGACGGCGTCGTCGTGTTCACGCGCGGTCTGAAGCGCCAGATCCACATCCGACCGAGCGACGCCGTCTAGGGCTTCCCTCAGTCACGCACCGACCGAGCCCTCCGCACCCATGAAGGTGCGGGGGGCTCGTCTATCATTGGCACCACGTTGGGCTCCGGTGGGGCCGGCGCGAAGAGTCCGGGAGAACGAATCAGTGTTCGTCGACCAGGTGAAGATCCACGTGAAGGCCGGAGACGGCGGGGCGGGCTGCACCGCGTTCCGACGAGAGGCCCACGTGCCCAAGGGCGGCCCGAACGGCGGCGACGGCGGGCGAGGCGGCGACGTCGTGGTCGAGGCGACGCCCGAGCTATCCTCGCTGGTCGACTACCATTTCAAGCGCCACTTCAAGGCGCAACGAGGCATTCACGGCAAGGGCGACACGCGTCACGGCGCGACCGGTGAGACGCTCGTGCTGCCCGTCCCGCTGGGCACCGTGGTCCGCGACGGAGACAGCGGCGACCTGCTCGGCGACCTCGTCCACCCCGGACAGCGGGTCGTGGTTGCTCGCGGCGGCCACGGAGGTCGCGGCAATATCCACTTCGTGACTCCTACTCGGCGCGCCCCTGCGTTCTCGGAGCTCGGTGAACCTGCCGAGGAGTGCTGGGTGGAGCTCGAGATGAAGCTGCTCGCAGACGTTGCGCTCGTCGGCATGCCGAGCGTCGGCAAGTCGAGCATCATCGCTCGCATCTCGGCGGCCAAGCCCAAGATCGCCGACTACCCCTTCACGACCCTGGTCCCGAACCTCGGTGTCGCGCGGGTGGGCGAGCGCAGCTTCGTAGTCGCCGACGTTCCCGGCCTCATCGAAGGCGCGCACGAGGGCAAGGGCCTGGGGCACGAGTTCCTTCGCCACATCGAGCGAAGCGCGCTGATCGCCCACGTCGTCGACCTCTCCGGGAGCTACGAGGGGCGTGACGTGGTCGAGGACTACGACATCATCGAGCGCGAGCTCGAGCTGCACGCCGCCGACCTCGCGTCGCGGCCTCGGGTCGTCGTCGGCAACAAGTGCGACGTGCCGGGCGCCGAGGAGGCCTCGGCACGGCTCAAGGCGCAGGCGGAGGCGGACGGGCGCAGGTACTTCGAGATCTCGGCGTTCACCGGCGCAGGTATCGACCCCATGCTCCGGGCGCTGGCCGAGGAGGTCCACGAGCTACGGCTCGCGGCGGCGACGAGCGAGGAGGCACCCGAGCGTATCTGGCGTCACGAGGCCAGGGACGACCGCGTGTACGACGTGCGCAACCTCGGGGGTGGCGTGTTCGAGGTCACCGGTCGCAACATCGAGCGCATGGTCATCATGACCGAGTGGAACAACGAGGAGGCGATGGCCTTCCTCCAGAAGCGACTGGTCAAGTCGGGCGTCGAGAGGGCGCTCGAGGAGGCCGGCGCGTGCGAGGGCGATGAGGTCCGGATCGCCGGCCGCAGTTTCGAGTTCACTCCTGCGTACGCGGCCGATCCGGAGATCGTCTACATCGAGGACGAGCCCGACGAGGTCGAGGTCACCTACGTCCGGGACGACGAGGCATAGGGAGACGACGTGGGCGACACGGGGTGCATCGTGGTCAAGGTCGGTTCGTCGATTCTGACGTGCCCCGAAAACGGGATCGACCGCGACTACGTCGCAGATCTCGTGGCCCAGCTGTGCACCCTTCGCGAGAAGGGATGGCAGGTCGTCCTGGTGAGCTCGGGTGCGATCTCCGCCGGGCTCCAGCGCCTGGGTGTCGACGAGCGCCCCACTGACATGCCGTCGCTGCAGGCCGCCGCGTCTGTCGGGCAGGTCGCGCTCGTGGAAACGTACGCCGAGTTCTTCCAGACCCGCGGCGTGCCCGTCGGCCAGGTGCTGCTCACCCGACACGACACCGGGCACCGCGAGTCGTATCTTCACGCGCGGGACACCTTCGAGCGGCTCCTCGACATGGGCGCGGTGCCGATCGTGAACGAGAACGACACAGTCGCCGTCGACGAGATTCGTTTCGGTGACAACGACACCCTCGCGGCGCTCGTTGGAGTGATGGTGAGCGCGCGGCTCGTGGTGCTGCTCACCGATACCGAGGGGCTCTACGATGCCGATCCGCGCTTCTCGGAAGAGGCGACGCTGCTCGAGCAGGTCGAAGAGCTCACCGACGACCTGGTCGCGGCGGCGGGTGGCGCGGGGACCACCGCTGGGAGCGGGGGGATGGCCACCAAGGTCGAGGCCGCGAAAGTCCTGATGAAGGCCGGGATTCCGCTCATCGTCGCTGACGGCCGCAGGCCCGACGTCATCGTCGAGGCCGCCGAGGGCTCGAGCGTGGGTACCCACTTCTCGCCCGGCGAGGGCGCCGTCTCCGCGAAGAAGCTGTGGATCGCTGTGGGGCGCAAGGTGGCGGGAGAGATCATCGTGGACGACGGGGCGAAGACAGCCGTCGTCGACGGAGGTAAGTCACTTCTGCCCGCGGGCGTCGTCGAGGTGAAAGGCACGTTCGCGGCGGGCGATACGGTAGTATTGAAAGACCGTCGGGGTGGCTCGTTCGCCCGTGGGCTGGTCGGTCTGTCCTCGGCGGATCTGAGCCGGGTCAAGGGGCTCAAGAGCGCCGAGATCGGTGAGGTCCTGCCCTTGATGGAGGGCGTCGAGGTCGTCCATCGCGACAGCCTCGTCGTGCTCTAAGGCACACCCGCACTCACGTGGGAGGAGAGTCGATGTCGGAGGTCAGAGAACTCGCCGAGCGGTCGCAGGTCGCGGCTGCGAAGCTCGCCCAGACCTCGTCCAGGCAGCGTGACCGCGCACTGTTGGCGATGTCGGCGGCGCTCGTATCTCGGCAGGACGAGATCCTCGGCGCGAACGACATCGACATGCGGGCCGCGAGGGAGGCGGGGACCAAGGAGTCGCTGCTCGACCGCCTGGAGCTGACCCCCGCCAGGCTCAAGGCGATGGCCGAGGCGCTCAGGGATCTAGCCGCGCTGCCCGACCCCGTCGGGGAGGTGGTAGGCGGCCACACGCTACCCAACGGGATCGAGCTGCGTCAGGTGCGCGTCCCCCTCGGCGTCGTGGCGATGATCTACGAGGCCCGGCCCAACGTGACAGCGGACGCCGCCGGCCTGTGCATCAAGACGGGCAACGCTGTCATCCTGCGAGGCGGCACGATGGCGATGGAGAGCAACATCTCGCTCACTCAGGTGCTCGCTCAGTCCGCCGAGCAAGCAGGCATGCCCGCCGACTGCATCCAGTCGATCACCACCCCGGATCGCTCCGCCGCCGAGGAGCTCATGGGGCTTCACGGTCTGGTCGACGTTCTCATCCCGCGCGGTGGGGCGGGCCTCATCAGGAGCGTGGTCGAGAATGCGAAGGTGCCGGTCATCGAGACCGGCGTTGGCAACTGCCACATCTACGTGCATGAAGCGGCTGACGTCGATATGGCGCGCCGCATCGTGATCAACGCGAAGTGCCAGCGTCCCGGGGTCTGCAACGCCGCCGAGACCCTCCTCATCGACGAGGCCATCTACGAATCTGCGCTGCCGCCGATCCTGCGCGAGCTGGAGGCGAACGGCGTCCAGATGTACGGCGACGACAAGGCGCGCTCGCTGGGCGTCGTCGCCGACATGCACCACGCTACCGAGGACGACTGGTCGACCGAGTACCTCGACCTCAAGATGGCGGTGAAGGTCGTCCCGGGGCTCTCGGCAGCGATCGACCACATCAACACCTACGGCACGAAGCACTCCGAGGCGATCGTGACCGGCGACTACGCCGCGGGCCGTCGGTTCCTGCACGAGGTCGATGCCGCGGCGGTGTACGTGAACGCGTCGACACGGTTCACCGACGGAGGGGAGTTCGGCCTCGGCGCCGAGATCGGCATCTCGACCCAGAAGCTGCACGCGCGTGGCCCCATGGGGCTGACCGCGCTCACGTCGTCGAAGTTCGTCCTCACCGGGGACGGTCAGATCCGCGAGTGAGAATGGCACCGGCACGTCTCGGCATCATGGGTGGGACCTTCGATCCCATCCACCTTGGGCACCTCGTCGCGGCTGAGGAGGCGCTGGTCCACTTCAACCTGGCCCGGGTCATCTTCATGCCGACGGGGCGGCCCGCGCTGAAGGAGAACCTGCCGGTATCGGCGGCCGAACATCGCTACCTGATGACGGTGCTGGCCACGACGGCGAACCCCGATTTCGACGTCTCCCGCATCGAGATCGAGCGCCCAGGGCTCACCTACACGG
>CAYHCN010000057.1:6077-8345 GCA_964354945.1 uncultured Eubacteriales bacterium | reverse complement strand
TCATCACGCCGGTCATGGGCGACCAGCCGTGGTGGGGACGCCGGGTGCACGAGCTTGGTGTCGGCCCCGCGCCTGTGGCTCGACGCCGGCTCACGCCCGAGCACCTCGCTGCCGCGATCAAGCAGGCAGTCACCGACGAGGAGATGCGCGAGCGGGCCGCAACTCTCGGCGAGAGGATCCGGTCCGAGGACGGCGTCGGGAATGCGGTGCGGATGATCGAGGAGCGGTTCCGGACCGTCTCGGCGTCTCGCGGCAGCTGAACCTGCCGTAGGTCGCCGCGTCAGAGGAGCCGGAGCCATGCGCCGAGTAGCTGGGCTTGTTCGTCCTCAATGCGGCCATCTTGGCCCTCGACCGTTCGTCGGACTGACCTCGACCACCCCCCTCCAGGCGGGTATCCACACGTTAGGTGGCAGAAGGGGGGGATTGTCATGGCAACGCAAGCCAAGAAGTCCTCGTGGATCGTGCCGCTAGTCGCATGTCTGGCAGCAGTCGGAGTGCTGGTCGTCTGGGATACGTGGTTCTCGCCCACGCCCCCCATCGCAGGGTTCATCGCGTTCGCACTCGTCGCTCTGGGGTTCCTCTACACGTACCTGAGTGACAGGGAGCGGATGTGGTGGGCCATCATCCCGAGCCTGAGCGCAGTGAGCCTGATGGGGGCGCTCACCGCGGACCTCGTCGTCGGTACCGATCCGAGCAACGACTGGGCGAGCGTGGTGGTCTTCGGCATCGGCATGGCCCTCACCGGGGTGGTGCTGAAGCGCGTCGATGCCAAGAGCGTCCTGTACACGATCGCGACCATCACCTTGGGGGTCGGGGCGTTGATGGCGCCGATCGCAACCCTGGTGAAGGTCGCGCTCGTGGCAGTGGTGCTCGCGGTGGGTATCGCCGTGATACTAGCGACGAGACGCGGCATCTCACGCACCACGACGGGTGGCCGGCTCACGCCGCAGGCGTGATCTGGCAACGCGCGCGCTAGACGAGGTCTCGCCGCAGCACCAGAACGTCGCGAAGCGGGATTCCGAACTCCCCGATTCGGGGGACTTCGGGCTTTCGCTTGCGCACCTCGTCCATCTTGCCCGCGTGGAGCTCGGTGAGGCGAAATCCCCGGCGCTGGTAGAACCGAAGCGCGTCCAGGTTGTCGTTGGTGGTGCCGACCTCAAGCCGGCTGCAGCCACTCGCGCGGGCGAGATCCGCAAGCGCCTCCACGAGAACCGTTCCGGCACCGAGGCCCGCAGGCTGAGCGACGAGGGCTACGAGCTCGCAGACCTCGCCGACCGGAAGGTACGCCGCAAGGCCCGCCCTCTCGTCGCCCCGCCACGCTACCAGCGCGGGGACGTCGTCGGCGTGCATCACGCTGCCGTCCGCGAGCCCCACGGTATCGCCGTGCCACTCGCGAACGAAGGTCCCGCGGATCCAGGCGGCATCGGCCGGCCGTCGAGGGACGATGTCGACCTGCTCGGCCACAGCTACTTCGTACTCGACCAGCGGCCGAACTCCATCTTGGCCTTGAGGCCCTGCCCGCCGGAGTCGGACTTGGCGGAGCGATAGTCCTGGCTCTTCGTCCACGCGTCGGCGGCTTCCTGAGAGTCCCACCACGACATCGTGACGATCGTCAGCGGGTCCATCACGTCGCGCGCTACGACGAGCCTCAGAAAGCCGGGCTGCTGCGCGTAGGCGGCGCTCATTCCGGGAGCCATTGCGACGAACTGCTCGGCCTCCTCGGGGGTCGAGACGGTGTACAGGGCGGTGCTGAGTACGGTCATCGTTCATCCTTCCAGTCCTTGGAACCTACCGAGTACCTACCGCACCGCCCTCCGGCCACAACGCGGCCCGAACGCGAGGCGCCGCCCGCAAGAAGGTGGACGGCGCTCGATGGGGCGTTGTGCGGCCGCCGAGCGGAGGGCATCGGCGACGATTTGCGAGGGCGACCGGCCGAGAGTACGGAGGCCTGGCGGCGAGCATTGAGGAGCGATGCCCTCCGCTCGGCGACTACCGGGCGCTACATCCCGACCCCGTTGCCCTTGTCGCGGGACTGCTTCGCCATTCGGATAAGGAACTCCTCGTTCGAGTTGGTCTGCTTGAGGCCCTTGATGAGCATATCGACGGCGCGTTCGGTGTTGTCGACGCCGTGAAGGATCCGGCGAACGCCCCACACGAACGGCGCTTCCTGCGGGTCGAGGATGAGCTCTTCCTTACGCGTGCCGGAGGTGATGACGTCGATGGCGGGGAAGATGCGGCGGTCGGCGAGCGAGCGGTCGAGGCGCAGCT
>CAYHCN010000057.1:0-6067 GCA_964354945.1 uncultured Eubacteriales bacterium | reverse complement strand
GTCGCGAGGATGGTGAGCGAGCCACCGTGCTCGATGTTGCGCGCGGCGCCGAAGAACTTCTTCGGCGGGTAGAGCGCCGTCGAGTCGACACCGCCGGACAGGATGCGGCCCGAGGCCGGCGTCGCCAGGTTGTATGCGCGGGCGAGGCGGGTGATCGAGTCGAGCAGGATCACGACGTCCACGCCTGACTCGACGAGCCGCTTGGCGCGCTCCATGGTGAGCTCAGCCACTGCGATGTGCTGGTCGCTCGGCATGTCGAAGGTCGAGGAGATGACCTCACCCTTGATAGAGCGCTCCATGTCGGTGACTTCCTCGGGACGCTCGTCGACTAGGAGGCACATCAGGTAGACCTCGGGGTTGTTGGTCGCGATCGCGTTCGCGATGTCCTTGAGCACGGTCGTCTTGCCCGCCTTGGGCGGCGAAACGATCAGCCCGCGCTGGCCCTTGCCGATGGGCGCGACGAGGTCGATGGTGCGCGCGGTGATGAAGTCCTTGCCGTGCTCCATGCGCAGGCGCTCGTCAGGGTAGACCGGCGTGAGGTCGGCGAACTTGGGGCGTCCGCGCGACGCCTCGGGTGCGTTGCCGTTGACGGCGTCGACGCGCTGGAGCGCGGGGTACTTCTCGGTGTCCTTGGGGGGACGGACCTGACCGCGGATGAGGTCGCCTCGGCGAAGTTCGTGACGGCGGATGGCCGACATCGACACGTACACGTCGTTGTCGCCGGGGAGGTAGCCGCTCGTGCGCAGGAAGCCGTAGCCCTCGGGCAGCACGTCAAGGATGCCCTTGACCTCGATGAAGCCCTCGGAACGGATCTTGGCCTCGAGGACGGCATCAATGAGCTGGTCCTTGAGCTTGAGGTCCTTGGTGTCGACGCCCAGCTCGGTGGCCATCGTACGAAGGTCGGCGACCTTCAGCGGCTCGAGGTCAGCCCGGGTGATGGACGGCTGGATCTCCTGAGGGCCGCCGCCTCCGCGGCGACCACGCTTGCGGGGACGAGCACTCACGCGTTCTTCACCTTCTCCCAATCGGCGAGGAATGATTCCAGCCCCCTGTCGGTCAGGGGGTGCTGGACGCACTTCTTCAGCGTGTCGAACGGAACTGTCGCGATGTCGGCGCCCATGAGGGCGGCCTGAGTGACGTGCAGGGGGTTGCGGATCGACGCCGCGATGACCTCGACGTCATGGCCGAAGTCGTAGTTCGCGAGCGCTTGGACGACCTGCGAGAGCTGGGAGATCCCGTCCTCCGAGATGTCGTCGAAGCGGCCGACGAACGGCGAGACGTAGGAGGCGCCCGAGCGTGCCGCAAGCATAGCCTGCGGCACGGTGAAGCAGAGCGTCATGTTGACCTTGATGCCCCTGTCATGGAGTTCGCGGGTGGCGGCGAGGCCTTCGGGCATCGTAGGCACCTTCACGATGACGTTCGGTGCAAGCGCAGCGAGTTCGATGCCCTCGGCGACGATCTCGTCACGCTTGAGCGAGACGGTCTCCGCGGACACGGGCCCGGACACGATCTCGCAGATGCGCTTGATGTGGTCGTGGAAGTCGGCAAGCTTGCCGCCGACGCGCGAGTAGAGGGTGGGGTTGGTGGTCACACCGGACAGGACACCCCAGCTAGCCGCCTCATCGATCTCGGCGATGTCTGCGGTATCCAAGAAGAACTTCACGTCTCGTCACTCCTTCGAATCTGCCGTGCGCTTCGGTCTGCGTGTCACTCGCCCGCCGAGACGGGTTCTTGCTCGCTATCGATCGCGGCTGCGATGACGTACTCGAGAACGTCGTCGATCGTGCGGTCGAGGTCGTGGCTGTAGATGATCGCTATCTCATGCTCTTGGGCAAGGCGCTGGATGTACTCCCCGAGCTGCCGGATCTCCTCGAAGTTCGAGATGTAGCGCTCCCGCGGACGACTCCCCTCGGTCTGCGCCTCGCGGATATAGAAGTGACTCAGGTGCGATTGTTCGTCCTTGACCCCCACGATGAGCTCCACCACGCGAGCGTTCCCCAACTGATCCAGGTCGAGATAGCCGGGGACGAGGTGGATGCCCTCGATGACCATCGAATTGCCCTCGAGGACGGCCCGGTCGATCAGGG
The DNA here is from genome assembly GCA_964354945.1 of uncultured Eubacteriales bacterium. Taxonomy (GTDB): domain Bacteria; phylum Actinomycetota; class Coriobacteriia; order Anaerosomatales; family CAVXGS01; genus CAVXGS01. The sequence continues at coordinate 3,980 of CAYHCN010000057.1, read as the reverse complement.
CTTTGATCCCTGTCGACACCACAGCGGTCTGCTCGCGGAAGCCGACTATCAAGGGATTTGCGCCTTCAGGCACCGGGACTCGCAGACCTCGCCACGCCGAGAAGGCACTCTCGTGAATCGCGGGCATGAGGTCGGCGGTGAATATACCACGCATTACCTCACGGATGGAATCTGTCGACGATATCCTCGTGATGCCGAGACGGTGGGCGACCTCGGTGGCGATCGTCGACTTGCCCACGCCCGTCGTGCCGCCGATCAGCACGATGAGCGGGCGACGCATGTGGCTCAAGTCGCGGAGCCTGACGTAGCGCCTGGCGTATTGCGGACCCGCGAGTTCCTGGAGCCGGTCCCTGGAGACCTCGCGCACTCTCCCGACTGTGACGGTGTCCTCGCCCGCTCTCGCGAGTTCGTCCTGCACGGACTGGGCGATGCCGAATGCGAGGCCCGGCTGAAGGCCGGTGGCCATGAACGACTGCGCCAGCAGCCCCTTGGAGAATGGGACGCGACGGCCGTTCATGGTGAGCATGATCGTCGGTGAGCGTTCCGCCATGTCGAAGCTACCTCTCCCGTCGCGTTGCCGCGCGCGCGATGGCGAGCCGGGCAACCGATTCGTACGCCGAGGCGAGGTCGGCGCCGTCTAGCGCGACCGGTTCGTTGTCGCACAGCACCACAGGCACGCCGATCTCCTCGCCGACCGCTGCGACGACGTCGACGGCCGCCGCCTTCAGCTCGGTGAGCAGAAGGTCGAAGCGCCCTGCAGCGTCAGCGAGGTCGGCCCGCAGCCGGGCGCGGTTCGAGAGATGCGCGCTCGTGCCCACAACCTCGCAGCCCGCCTCGGCTTCGAGGTAACGCGCGAGGTGGTGGACGACGGGCTCGGGGGCGGTGGTCGCGAAGAACACCCTCATGCCCTCGACGGGTTCGATCGGCCGCGGCCGGAGCGTCGTGGTCACCACGGGCACCTCGGGGCGCAGCTCCTCCAGCTTCTTCTGCACCAGGCCGACCTGGTCCGCACTCGCCGCCGGCTCCTCCGCCGAAGCGATGATCACGAGATCTGCGCGGGCGAGCCGGTACGGGCCGAAGTAGTCGGCCACCGCGGCCTGTCCTTGCGACGCCGCGACGACGAGGACGGTCGCGTCGGCGTACGCGGGCGGGATCGCGGCACCCGAGCCCTCCAGCATGACGAGGTCCATCCCGAGGGAGTCGGCGAGCTCGGCGCCGGCGGGCACGTTGCTCACGAACGTCTCGCCGGCCATCCCTCCCCCGCAGCGCCGGCACCCCACGGTGACGACGCGGCTCATCACTGCGTCCTCGTAGTTGTCGCTGGCGGCGTGACGGCCCTGGCGCGCCAGCGCGAGCAGGTCCGAAGTCGTCAGCGCGACCTCGTCACCGCGGATGAGCTCGGGATCGGGCGGACCGCCTCGGCCCATGGCCACGACGACGACCTCTACCCCGATCGACTTGAGGTGCCTCGCGATCGCCGCGGAGATGGCGGTCTTGCCCACGCGCTTGCCGGTCCCGATGATCGCCAGGGCCGGCGTGACGGTCGTCGCCCGGATCAGCGGCGGCCTGAACGCGAAGTCGGCGCCGACGTACTCCACGCCTCCACGCAATGCGGCAGTCGCCAGCTTGAACCGCTCCTGCGACGAGACGATCGGCTCGTCGGACAGGTCGACGACGACCTCGGGCTCGAAACGCCCGACCGCTTCGACGAGCGCGTCGGTGCCGGATTCGGCGGTGACCACCGGCAGGCCGTAGATCTCCTCGGCAGGACGGTCTGAGATCTTCTCGGTGCCGCCGATGAACGCAGCGGCGACGAAGTCGTAGGTCGCGCCGAGCTCGTCGAGCGCCTCCCGCACTACGGGCGGATAGTGCTCGCCGTCGATGACGGCGACCGCTCGTCTGCGACCTCCGTCGCTCACCAGTCGTCGCCGTCCTCGGAGGGGTACCACCGGCAGCTGCGCTGGTGCGCTGCCATGTCGGCGACGACCTCCGGATCGCGGTACGGCTCCTTGAGCGAGACGCGGACGCGGTCGTGGCCGTACACCTCGATCACGTTGTAGCTCGGCCTCACCAGTCCACGCAGCCGGTGCGTGCAGCACGTCCCGGCGTTGACGATGAGCATGTCCTCCAGACGCCAAACGTTTGGCACGTGTTTGTGACCGCACAGCACGAGGTCGGTCCCGTTGGCCGCGAGCACCCGTAGCAGGTCTCCGGCGTCACGCACGATGTTGCGCTCCCGTCCGGTGCCCGGAACGGGGACGAGGTGGTGGTGCATCGCAAGGACCTTGAACTCCTCGGGATCCGCGAACTGCTGCTCGATCCACGCGTAGCTCGTGCGGCCGACGTGGCCCGAATCCAAGTCGGGCTCGCTCGAATCGACGCCGAGGACACGCATCCCGCCAAAGGCGAGTTCGCTGCTCCGCGAGCCGAACAGGCCCTCATAGAGCTCGTCACCGACGTTGCGCGCATCGTGGTTGCCGAGAAGCACCATCTTGTGCGGACATTCGATACGGCTCAGCAGCCGGTGTGCGGCACGCATCTCGGGGGCGAACCCCATGTCGGTGAGGTCGCCGGTAACGATCACGGCGTCGGGCTCGAGTTGGTTCACCTCGTCGACCACGCGCGTCGCGAGTGAGGGGATGTGGTAGCGCGACCCGCAGTGCAGGTCCGATATGTGCGCGATCCGAACGGGAGATGCCATCGGTGGCCTCCGTCGATTGCCGACTCGCGAGATGCCTACTTTGGAAGGGCCCGCTGCAGACCGTCGATCGGGAGCTTCGCGCCCGATCCGCTGAACAGCGACTGCAGCAGCTGGGTGGGGTCGTACTCCGGGTACTCGATGATGCGGGGCTCGCCCTTGATGCCGCCGCGCTTCGCGGCTTCGTCCACGGCTTCGGACAGTCCGCCGATGCGGTCGACGAGCCCCAGTTCCTTTGCCTTCGTCCCGGGCCACGCCCACCCGTTGGCGAGCTTCTCGACCTCGGCACGGCTCATCTTGCGCCCCACGGCGACGATATCGATGAACTGGCTGTAGACGATGTCGACGTCCTGCTGAAGCAGCTTGCGCTCCTCGGGCGTGAGGGGCTCGTAGGGGTTGCCCGCTCCCTTGTACTTCCCTGCGGTGATGATCACGAACTGAACGCCGAGCTTCTTGAGGAGTCCTTCGACGTTGGGGACCTCAGCGATCACGCCGATACTGCCCACCGTCGAGCCCGGCATCGCGTAGATGAGATCCGCCTGCGAGGAGACCATGTAGGCCCCGGAAGCGCCGGCGTCACCGATGCTCACGACGACCGGCTTCTTCTCCCGCTTGATGAGGCCGGCGATCTCCTCGCTCGCCGCAACCGTGCCCCCCGGCGAATCAACGCGGAGCACGATGGCCTTGACCGAGTCGTCGTTGGCGACTTCGTCCAGCTGCCGCATGATCCGCTCGGGCGTTACGGTGCCTGATCCGCCGGTGCCCGAGATGACCCCGTCGATACGGATGATGGCGACCGCATCCCCGAAGCCGGTCCCCCACTCCGCGCTCGAGCCGGTGTCGCTGGCGAGCACGGCTATCATCGCGGCACATCCGCCAATGACCCCGAAGACCAACAGCAGCACCAGGGCGATCACCCACCCGCGGCGCTTGCGCTCGGGGGGCGGTCCGTCCGCGCCGCCGCCGTAGCTACCACGGGGAGGGTAGGCGCCCGGCGGGTAGGCACCGGGAGGATACGCGCCAGGAGGACCGTACCCCGGGCCGGGATACCCCGACGCGTAGGGGCTGGGCGGATAGGGCGAGGGCACGGGCTGCGAGACGGGTGCGCCGGACTGCGGCGCGGCCTCATCGGTCATGGGATTCCCTCCGGACGAGTGCGCGTTCGTGCGCGTGAAACGAGGGGGCACTTGGTATGTTCCCCGAGGGTCCCGTCACGGTCAACACGACCTAGGAGGCCGTGCCGGCTTCCGCGGAGAACGAGCGAAGCGGGCCCGTGCCGGCC
>CAYHCN010000056.1:0-8652 GCA_964354945.1 uncultured Eubacteriales bacterium | reverse complement strand
GCCGACCATCCCGCCCGATCGCTCGCCGACACGTTCTACGTGAAGGACCTCTCGGGGGAGGTGGCGGCAGTGACCGGTGAAAGCGACGTGCTCCTCCGCACCCAGACCAGCCCGGTCCAGGTCCGCTACATGGAGTGCCACGCGCCACCCATCTACATCATCGCCCCGGGCAAGGTGTACCGCCGGGACATCGCCGACCCCAGCCACCTGCCCCAGTTCACCCAGATCGAGGGGCTCGTTGTCGATGAGGGCATCACCTTCGGCGACCTCAAGGGCACGCTCGCGCAGTTCGTGAAGGCGCTGTTCGGCGAGGAACGCCGCACCCGCCTGCGGCCGCACTTCTTCCCGTTCACCGAGCCCTCCGCCGAGGTCGACGTCTCCTGCGGTATCTGCGAAGGCGCCGGCTGCCGCTTTTGCAAGGGCGCCGGTTGGCTGGAGATCCTCGGCTGCGGAATGGTCGACCCCAATGTTCTTGGCTTCTGCGACATCGACGCCGAGCGCTACACCGGCTTCGCGTTCGGTATGGGCGTCGAGCGGATCGCCGCGCTTCGCTACAACATCCCCGACCTGAGGATGCTGCTCGAAGGCGACATGCGTTTCCTGAGGCAGTTCTAGGCCACCGCCCCGATCACACCGAAGGTGGCCGACGTTCGGCCCCGCCGAGGAGCCCGAAGAGAAAGGACGCGAGATGCTCGTCTCGCTCAAGTGGCTGAAGGAACTGGTCGAGATCCCCATCACCGCCGAGGAGCTCGCCGACCGCTTCGACATGACCGGCACCGCTGTCGAGGCCGTCCACGTCGCCGGTGAGGCGCTGGAGGGCGTCTTCGTCGGCCAGATCCTCACCAAGGACCGCCATCCGGACGCCGATTCGCTCTGGGTCACCACGGTGGACATCGGTCCGGACGAGCCCCTCCAGATCGTCTGTGGCGCGCAGAACTTCGAGGCGGGCGACAAGGTTCCCGTCGCGGTGGTCGGGGCGACGCTGCCCAACGGGATGACCATCAAGAAGGCCAAGCTGCGCGGCGTGGAGTCCCGCGGCATGAACTGCTCGGCGGCCGAGCTGGGTCTGGGGGCCGACCACAGCGGGCTGCTGGTACTGCCCCAGGATGCGCCAGTGGGGACGCCCTTCGCCGACTACCGCGGCCTCGCCGACCGCATCTTCGAGCTCGAGATCACCCCCAACCGTCCGGATTGCCTTTCCGTCAGCGGCGTGGCACGGGAGACGGGCGCGATCCTGCGCACGAGCGCGTCGGTGCCTGCGTCGACGCCGGTGGAGTCCGGCCCGGCGGCGGGCGACGAGATCACCGTCGATATCGAGGATCCCGAGCTGTGTGCCCGCTACACCGCCCGGCTGATCCGCGGCGTGAAGGTCGGGCCGTCTCCCGAGTGGCTGGCCGAGCGGATCATCGCCTCAGGCGGGCGGCCGCTCAACAACGTCGTCGACCTCACCAACTACGTGATGTTCGAGCTGGGCCAGCCGCTCCACGCCTTCGACGCCGATCTCCTTGCCCGCGACAAGGGCGGCAAGATCGCCATCGGTGTTCGTCTCGCGCGCGAGGGCGAGAAGCTGCGCACCCTCGACGGCGTCGATCGCGACCTGGCCTACGACACCCTGCTCATCACCGATCCGTCGGGCCCCGTGGCACTTGGCGGAGTGATGGGTGGCGAGTCCACCGAGGTCCACGACGGCACGGTGAACGTGCTGCTGGAAGCGGCCCGCTTCGACCCCGCCTCGATCAGCCGCACCAGCCGCCGACTCGGCCTGATGTCCGAGGCGTCGATCCGCTTCGAGCGCGGCGTCGACCGTACCGCCAGCGCCGCCGCCTCGGATCGCGCCGCCGCGCTGATCGCCGAGGTGTGCGGGGGCGAGGTCGCTCCCGGGATCGTCGACGCCTACCCGCTGCCCGTCGAGCCGCTGCGGCTCGAGCTTCGGATGGCCCGCCTCAACTCGTTCCTGGGCACCGAGCTCGGCGTGGAGGAGGTCTTCGACATCCTCGCTCGACTCGGTTTCACGGTCGCGATCGCGTCATCTGCTGCTGATGCCCAAGGTACCGAGGTCCTCTCGGTGACGGTCCCGCCGTTCCGCCCGGACGTGGAGCGCGAGGTCGACGTCATCGAGGAGGTCGTGCGCGTGTGGGGCATGGAGAACGTGGCCTCGACGATGCCGTCGGCCGGTCGCGCTGGGGGGCTGACGACCGATCAGGCGTGGCGTGAGAGGATCGGCGTGTATCTTCGCGGCCTCGGCCTGAGCGAGACAATGACGTACGCGTTCGCCGACCCGAGCGATCTCGAGCGGATCGGGGTCGATCTCGAACCCAACGAGCGCCACGTCGAGCTACTGAATCCCATGTCGGTCGAGCAGGCCGTGCTTCGCCGCACACTGCTCCCCGGCCTGCTGAAGAGCGTGTCGTACAACCAGCGTCGCGGCGTGCCCGACGTTCACCTGTACGAGGAGGGGAGCGTCTTCCTCGCCACAGAGGGCAAGAAGCAGCCCAAGGAGCGCACCATGGTCGCCGGCGTGCTCGCGGGGCGGTGGCGACGACCGATGTGGAACGACTCCGCCGCAACACCCAACGCCCCGGCACACCTCGACTTCTTCGACGGCAAGGGCGTCATCGAGGAGCTTACCGACTCGCTCGGCATCCACAAGACCCGCTTTCGCGTTGCCGAGAAGCCGTGGCTGCAGCCCGGCCGCAGTGCTGAGGTGCTTGTCGGCAGTGACGTCGCGGGTTGGCTCGGCGAAGTGCATCCGCGTGCGCTCGACGCCTACGACTGCGAGGGACCGGTCGTCGCGTTCGAATTGTCCCTGGCGGTGCTGCTCAGGACGGCATCGGCGCAGCGGCCCTTCGTCGACGTGCCGCGCTTCCCGGCGGTCGAACTCGACGTCGCGCTCCTCGTACCGGAGGACGTCACTGCAGAGCGAGTGACCCAGGCTATCGTCTCGGCGGGCGGCAACCTGCTGGAGTCGGCTCGGTTGTTCGACGTCTACCGAGGCAAAGGCGTGCCCGAGGGCCGCAAGTCGATGGCCTTCGCGCTGACGTATCGGCGCCCCGACCGCACCCTCACCGCAGGGGAGGTCGAGCAGGCGCACGACCGGCTCGTCCGCAAGGTGACAGGTGCCGTCGGGGGCGAACTCCGCGGGTAGCTGCGCACAATCCACCAACTGAACACAGCTCCATCATCGCCCGAACGCGCAATCCGTCCTATGCTGGAGGTCGCGTCCGACCAGCAACGGAGCACGTGGAGGGCATGATGGAGCAAAGCGGCACCCCAAACAGCCGGAGTACGGTCCGGTGGGTACTCGAGACCCTGCTGATGGTCGCCGCTGCGTTCTTCCTCGCGCAGGCAATCCGCGCCTACGCCGTGGCGCCGTTCATCGTGCCGAGCGAGTCGATGGTCCCCACGATGCAGATCAGCGACCGCTTCCTCGCCGACCGGTTCACCTACCGCCTTCTGCGCGAGCCGAAGCAGGGTGACATCGTCATCTTCGACGAGCCCGGCGGGACACGGACCTTCGTGAAGCGCGTCATCGCCACTGCCGGCCAGGAGGTCGATGTCCGCAACGGAGCGGTCTACGTCGACGGCAAGCGCCTCGCCGAGCCGTACACCCATGGTGCGCCGAGCGACCCGGGCAGCATCGAGCTGCCCATCAGGGTCCCCGCCGGCCGCGTCTGGCTGATGGGTGACAACCGAACCAACAGCACCGACAGCAGGTGGTTCGGGCCCGTGCCGCTGTCTACGGTTCGGGGCCACGCGATCGCGCTGTATTGGCCGCTATCGAGGGCGGGCGCGCTTCACTAGCGGTCGTTCTGCAAGCTCCGTGCGGCCTCTACTCGTTTCAGGCGCATAGAACTTGACCTCTATCACTATTCTTGCATATAGTTCGCACTCACACACAGAAACCGGTGGGAGAGGAGTGCGGATGATCGACGTCGCGGTCGTTGGAGCTGCGGGCTACGCAGGGATCGAGGCGGTCCGCCTCGTGCTCGGCCACCCCGAGATGCGTCTCGTTGCGGCGACCTCCGCTGCGGACGAGGGTCGCGCGATCGCCGACGTCTACCCCTCGCTTTCGGGCGCGACAGACCTCGTCTTCACCGCGCCCGACGCCGACACCGTCGGCGCGCAAGCCTCTGTCGCGTTCCTCTCGGTACCCCACACCGCGGCAATGGCGCTCGTGCCCGACCTGCTGCTGCGCGATGTGGCGGTGATCGATCTCTCGGCAGATTTCAGGCTCAAGGACGTCGAGGTCTACGAGTCGTGGTACGAGGTCGACCACGTCGCACCCGAGCTCCTCGACGAGGCCGTCTATGGGCTGCCCGAGTTCAATCGTGCCGCCCTTCCCGGTGCCCGCCTGGTCGCGTGTCCGGGGTGCTACCCCACGGCCTCGCTCCTTGCGGCCGCTCCCGCGTTCGAGGCGGGGGTGTGCTCTGCCGACCACGGGGTGATCGACGCGAAATCCGGCGTCTCGGGTGCCGGCAGAACGGCATCGCCGGGCGTGCACTTCTGCACCGTCAACGAGAACCTCGCACCGTACAAGGTCGCCGGGCACCGCCACACGCCCGAGATCGAGCAGGGGCTCACCGAGGCGGCGGGCCGGGACATCTTCGTGACCTTCACCCCGCACCTCGTGCCCATGACTCGCGGGCTCCTCGCGACGACGTACCTGCCGCTCCACGACCCGATGACCACGGACGAGGCGGTGGCGCTCTATGCAGAGCGCTACGCCGACGAGCCGTTCGTCCACGTTCGCCCCGCCGGTCACATGCCCGGGACCCACGAGGTAGCGGGAAGCAACCGAGCCCACATCGGGGTCGCAGTGGACGAGCGGACGGGCATGCTCATCGTCGCGTGTGCGATCGACAACCTGATCAAGGGCTCGTCGGGCCAGGCTCTCCAGTGCGCCAACCTCGTGCTCGGCTTCGATGAGTCTGCGGGGCTCGATCAGCCCGCGGCCGTGGTGTAGAGGACCGGGGATGACGGACACGCGATTCGGATACGCAGAGGGCGGCATCGTCGCCCCCGAGGGATTCCTCGTCGCCGGGGTCTCGGCGGGGCTGAAGGGGGACGGCAAGCGCGACCTCGCGCTCGTCGTCGCCGAGGAGCCCGTTCCCGCGGCGGCGGTCTTCACTCTCAACTCGATGGCTGCAGCCCCGGTGCTGCTTTCGCGCGAGCACATCGCCGATGGCAGGATCCGCGCCGCGGTCGTGAACGCCGGCAACGCCAACGCATGCACGGGTGTGCGCGGCATGGACGACGCGCGAGCGACCACGCGGGCTTTGGCCGAGCTCCTCGACTGCGATCCCGCCGAGGTCGTCGTGGCCTCGACCGGAGTCATAGGCGTGCCCCTGCCCGTCGACCTCATCGTCGAGGCGCTCCCCGAGGCCGTCGAGGCGCTGGACAACGCCGATGGCGACGACGCCGCCGAGGCGATCATGACCACCGACACCTTCGCGAAGCAGACGGCGATGTCGTGCGAGTTCCGCGGGCGCAAGTTCATCGTCGGCGGCATGGCCAAGGGTGCGGGCATGATCATGCCGAACATGGCGACGATGTTGGCGTTCGTCACCACCGACGCACCGCTCACTCCGGCGGCTTGCCGCGACGCGCTCCGTGCAGCGGTGGACGTCACCTTCAACCGGATCACGATCGACTCCGACACGTCCACGAACGACATGGTCCTGCTGATGGCGAGCGGGGCCGAGGACGGCGACGTAATCGGGGTGGGCGACGAGTGCTATGCCGAGGTGGCTGTGGCCATCCGAGAGGTGTGCGGCGAACTCGCCCGGATGATCATCCGGGACGGTGAGGGCGCCACCAAGTTCGTGAGCGTGACGGTGGCGGGTGCGGCGAACGACGGCGATGCGTTTGAGGCCGCCATGTCGATCGCGAACTCTCCGCTGGTCAAGACCGCGCTGTTCGGCGGCGACGCCAACTGGGGGCGCGTGATCATGGCCGTCGGCAAGACGAAAGCCGAGGTGGACCCAGCTGCGATCGACGTGTTGTTCGCGGGCATACCGGTATGCCGCCGCGGCGAGGCGGTGCCGTTCGACGAGCGGGCTGCTGCCGAGGCACTGGGGGAACCCGAGATCGACATCCGCGTCGACCTGCACGTGGGCGACGGTGAGGCCACGGTGTGGACCTGCGATCTGACCTACGAGTACGTGCGCATCAACGGGGAGTACCGAAGCTAGCGGCCCTGCGGGCCGCCACCGCTTCCGACTCGCCCGAGCCGCACCACACCGCACCGCACCGCACCGCCGCACCACCTCGTTCCACCGCAGCACACGGATCGACGACCGCTTCAACGAAGGAGCGCGCCATGAAGGACCTGCTCGCCAAGGCCGAAAACCTGATGGAGGCCCTGCCCTGGATCAAGCAGACGTGGGGCAGGACCGTCGTGATCAAGTACGGCGGCGCCGCGATGAACGACCCCGCGCTGCGCGACTCGGTGGCGAGCGACATCGTGCTGATGAAGCTTGTCGGCGTCAACCCGGTCATCGTCCACGGCGGAGGGCCGGAGATCACCGGCTACATGGACCGTCTCGGCCTGCCGGTCGAGTTCTATCAGGGCATGCGGGTCACCTCCGACGAAGCCATGGAAGTCGTGAAGATGGTGCTCGTCGGCAAGGTGAACAAGGAGCTCGTCGCGTCGATCAACAGCCACGGCCGCCTCGCGGTCGGGGTGTCCGGCGACGACGGCAACCTGATCATCGCGAAGCAGAAGGACGCCCGGCTCGGTAGAGTCGGCGATGTCACCAAGGTCGACACCACGGTGGTCGACAACCTCATCGAGGATGGCTTCATCCCCGTGGTCGCGACCGTGGCGGCAGGCGAAGACGGCGGCTCGTACAACATAAACGCGGACCTCGTGGCCGGCGAGCTTGCCGCGACCCTCTCGGCAGACAAAGTCATCTTCCTCACCGACGTCGACGGCCTGTACCGCGACTTCCAGGACAAGGAGTCGTTGATCAGCGCGCTCACTCCCGAGGAAGCCGAGGGCATGATCGTCTCAGACGAGCTCGAGGGCGGGATGGTGCCAAAGGTGGCCGCCTGCATGAAGGCGCTGCGCGGTGGCGTCCGGCGAGCCCACATCCTGAACGGCACGGTGCCCCACGCGCTGCTCCTCGAGGTGTACACCGACGAGGGCGTCGGGACGATGATCGCCGAGCCCGGCGATGAGCTCGTATCCGCGGGCGTGTTCGGGACGGGGGCGTAGGCGCGTGGGCGAGGCATTCGACACCGTGGTCGCGCTCGACGAGGCATACGTGATGCAGACGTACGCCCGCAAGCCCGTGCTGTTCGTTCGTGGTGAGGGCATGCGTCTGTACGACGACGACGGCCGAGAGTACCTCGACTTCGTCTCGGGGATCGGCGCGGTGAACCTCGGCCACGCCCACCCGGCGGTGGCCGCCGCCGTCTCGGCACAGGCGACGCGACTCGTGCACGTGAGCAACCTGTTCTACACGGAGCATCGCGGCGAGCTCGCCGAGAAGGTCGCAGGTCTGCTGGCCGCAGACGGCGGCAGCGACCCGAGCGACTGGCGGCTGTTCTTCGCGAACTCAGGCACCGAGGCGAGCGAGGGTGCGATCAAGCTGGCGAGACGGTGGGCGAATGCCCACAAGCCGGGCGCGCACATCGTCGTGACCGCAGAGCGGTCCTTCCACGGGCGCACGCTTGCCGCGCTTGCCGCGACGGGTCAGCCGTCCAAGCAGGAGGCATTTGCCCCGCTGCCGGAGGGGTTCGTTCACGTGCCGCTGAACGACATCGAGACCCTCGACGCCGCGGTCGACGAGTCGGTCGCGGCGGTGTTCCTCGAGGTCGTCCAAGGCGAGGGTGGCGTGTGGACGTGCAGTGCGGAGTACCTTAAGGCTGCACGCGGCATCTGCGACGAGCGGAACTGCCTGCTCATGCTCGACGAGGTCCAGACCGGCTTCTTCCGCACCGGACCCGCCTTCGCGTTCCAGGCGTTCGGCATCGTCCCCGACGTGGTCACGCTCGCGAAGGGCATGGCCAACGGGGTACCCATCGGCGCGGTAGCGGGACGCGCAAGCGCGGCGCTCGCGTTGAGGCCCGGCGACCACGGCTCCACCTTCGGCGGGGGCCCACTAGCGACAGCCGCCGGCCTCGCGACGGTCACTGCGCTGGTGGACGAGCGTGTCGGCGAGAACTCGCTGGGCGTTGGCGAGTATCTGCGCGAAGGCCTTCGCGAGCTAGCCGCCTCCACGGGCGCCATCACCGACGTTCGGGGCGCCGGCCTCATGGTCGGGATCACGCTCCAGGATCCGAAGGCGGCCGATGTGACCGCCTCCGCGCTGGAGCGGGGCGTGGTCCTGAACAACATCGGGACGGATATTGTGCGATTTCTTCCGCCTTTGGTGTGCTCTCACGCCGAGGTTGATACACTTCTGGAGGTTCTTTCCGACATTCTCGGCGAGGGAGTGCAATGAGCAACGGTTTGCGCGGACGCGACCTTCTGGCCCTCTCGGACCTCACGCCGGGAGAGTTCAGCCTGATCCTCGACACCGCGATCGAGCAGAAGCGCGCCTGGAAGGCAGGGGACAGGTCGGCACCGCTTGCCGGCTTGGCGATCGCCGTCATCCTCCAGAAGCCGTCGCTGCGGACGCGTGTGTCGTTCGAGGGCGCGTGTGCTCG
>CAYHCN010000055.1:0-8704 GCA_964354945.1 uncultured Eubacteriales bacterium | reverse complement strand
GTCATCCACAAGCTGGTGATGCACCCCGCCGAGGGGACGCTCGTCGAGCTGAAGGGGCGCCTCGACGTCGCCATCGACCCCACCACACTCGTCATCACCGAGAAGCCCCAGCCGCTGTCCGACGAGGAGATCCGTGAGTTCGTGCACGAGCGCGACCTGAGATGCGTTGCCGCGACGGTGGGCGAGGACGAGCACTCGGTGGGGATGCGCGAGATCATCGACATCAAGCACGGCGGGCTGGAGAAGTGGAGCTTCCACGTGGAGTATCTCGGCACGTCGGTGCCCGTGGAGAAGGTCCTCGACGCGGCCATTGAGCACGCCGCTCAAGTCGTGCTTATCTCGACGATCATCAGCCACGGCGACATGCACCGCACCAACATGGAGAAGCTCGCCGACCTCGCGGTGGAGAAGGGCGTGCGCGACAAGCTGCTGCTCATCGCGGGCGGGACCCAGGTCACCAACAAGCTCGCCAAGAGCTGGGGTATGGACGCGGGGTTCGGCCGAAAGACGAAGGGCGTCGACGTGGCATCCTTCATCGTGAAGACCATGCGCGAGCGGGGGATGTGAGGACGGGATTGTGACCGATCCGGGGGTCATCGACGCATTGGTGGCCGAGATCGGCTCGACGACCACGGTCGTCTCCGCGTTCGACGGGCTCGCCGAGTACCCTGCGACCCAGCCCAGGCTGCTCGGCCAAGGTGTCGCTGCGACCTCCGTGCTCCAGGGTGACGTCGGGATTGGACTCGCCGAGGCGCGCGCCGAGCTCGAGACGGCGCTGGGCGGCCACGTGGGTTGCGAGATCGAGGCGCGGGTGACCCTCGCGACGTCCTCGGCGGCGGGCGGCCTGCGAATGACCGTGCACGGGCTCACCCAGAAGATGACTGCTACCGCAGCCAAGGAGGCGGCGCTCGGTGCGGGTGCGGTGGTCGAGTACCAGACCGCCGGGCGGTTGCGCGACCACGATCTGGGCCGCATCGAGGACGTTCGCCCCAACCTCATCCTGCTCGCGGGCGGCGTCGAGGGTGGCGACTGCGACACCGTGCTGTTCAACGCGGGGCGGCTCACCGAGCTCCGGGCACGGCCCATCGTCGTCTACGGCGGCAACTCGGTGGTCTGCGCGGACGCTCAGCAGCTCCTCGAGGGCGCGGGCTTCCGAGTGCGTGTGACCAGCAACGTCTACCCCGCGATCGACGAGCTCGACATCCTGCCCGCACGAGCGGTCATCCACGACGCGTTCGAGGAGCACATCACCCACGCGCCCGGTATGGAGCGCATCGCCGAGTTCGTGAGCGGGCGGATCCTGCCGACCCCCGGTGCCGTGCTCATCGCCACCGAGCGCCTCGCCGAGGCGCTCGGCGACCTGGTTGTCGTCGACGTCGGCGGGGCGACCACCGACGTCCACTCGGTGACCGACGGCAGTCCCGAGATCTCGGCGATCGCGACCGAGCCCGAGCCGCACAGCAAGCGCACGGTAGAAGGGGACCTCGGAACCTTCGTGAGCGCGGCGCACGTCGCCGAACTCATCGCCGCCCCCGAGCGCCCCGAGCACCTGCCGCCGGCGCTCCCGTTCACGCCTGCCGAGATCGAGGCCGCCACGCTGCTGGCGCGGGCCGCGACGGTGACCGGCGTGCACCGACATGCCGGACGGCTGGTGCAGCTGTACACGCCGAGCGGCCGGAAGACGGTTGCCCGGGGCCGAGATCTCACCGCCTGCCGGCTCATGATCGGCACCGGCGGTGCGCTGACTCGCCTGCCCGGTGGCATCGGCGCGCTCGAGGCCGCGCGCGGAAGCGGGCTGGGTACGAGCGACCGCCTCCTCCCGCCCCCCGACGCCCTTTGCACGCTGGACCGCGACTACATCTTCGCGTGCTGCGGCGCGCTGTTCGGCTCGTTCGAACCCGATGCCGTCATCGCGCTGATGCGGCGAAGCGCCGACCTCTAGGAGCCTCCCATGGGCGTTGCCGTCGCCACCCTCACCGTCGACCTCGGCAAGATCGCCGAGAACGCGCGAATGGTCACGAACGCCCTGCAGGGGGTCGAGATCATCGGCGTGACCAAGGTCACGTGCGGCAGCCCCGAGGTCGCCCAAGCGATGCTGCAGGGAGGCGTGCGGGGCCTCGGCGAGTCGCGGCTCGAGAACATCGAGCGTCTCCGCGAGGCCTGCGTCGCCGCCCCGATCTGGCTCCTCCGCGCGCCTACGCCCGATCTTGCCGAGGCGGCCGTCCGCCTCGCCGACGTCTCGCTCGCGAGCGAACTCGTGAGCATACGTGCGCTCGACGCCGCGGCTGCGCTGCAGGCCAAGCGCCACGGGATCGTCGTCATGGTGGATCTGGGCGACCTCCGCGAGGGCGTCATGCCTGCCGAGCTCCCCGCCTTCCTCGCGCAGGCCGCACAGCTTGCGAACCTCGACATCCTCGGCATCGGCACCAGCCTGACCTGCTACGGCGCCATCGTCCCGACGGCCGAGAACCTCGGCCAGCTCGTAGCCCTCACCAAAGCTGCCGAGCGCCAGCTCGAGCGGAAGCTCATGGTCTCGGGCGGTATGTCGACCTCGCTCGATGCGTTCGAGTCGGGCGACCTGCCTCCCGAGGTCGACAACCTCCGCATCGGCGAAGCGATCGTCCTCGGCGTGAGCCCTGCCAGCCGAGAGCGGATCCTCGGGCTCCACACCGACGCCATCGTCCTCGAGGCGCCCGTAATCGAATGCAAGAGGAAGCCCTCGCGGCCCTTCGGTATCTCCGCACAGGATGCGTTCGGTCAGGCGCCCGACTTCGAGGACCGTGGCGAACGGCTCAGAGCCATCTGTGCGATCGGTCGTCAGGATGTCGCCCCGGGCGCCCTTCAACCGGCGGATCCGCACGTCGAGGTCCTCGGCGCGTCGAGCGACCACCTCATCCTGGATGTCGACGATCTCCCCGAACCCCCCGAGATCGGCGACGCCGTCGCGTTCGCGCCGGGGTACTCGGCCACCCTCGCGCTGTTCACGTCGCCGTACGTGGAGAAGCACTTCGTGAACGGCTAGCGGGCGGCGGGTCGGACGGCGCAGCCCCCAAAGTCGCATCGTCCCTTTGGATGAATCCTTCGGCTGCAGCCGACGGCGGGGGAATACTCCTGAGTGTGCCCAAGGGGGCACCTTCACGATGCGAAGGGTGATTCCTATGCGCTGGGTCCGTAGATCGTCCCTGCTGCTACTCGCCCTCGTCCTGTGCGTTGGGCTCATCACACCGACCGCGTTCGCGGACCGTGCATTGATGCCCAACCGGATGGGCGCGGCGGCGTACAGCTACATCCAGCAGCTCGAGGGGAAGCGGCAGGCTGGCACAGACAGCGAGCTGGCCGCGGCGAAGGAGGTGAGGACTTGGCTGAGGGCGGCGGGATACTCAGTCAAGTACCAGCCGTTCACCTACGTGCGCGGGGACAAGACGTACACCTCGCAAAACGTCGTCGCGTTCCGGTGCGCGACCAAGAAGCCGAAGGGCAAGCCGACACCGCTCGTGATTGTCGGTGCGCACTACGATGCGTCGACTGCCGGTATGGGAGCAGACGACAACGCTTCGGGCGTCGGGACGATGGTCGAAATCGCGCAGCGGATCGCGAAGTGCAACCAGGAGTACGACCTCATGTTCGTCGGCTTCGGTGCCGAAGAGGTCGGGCTTGAAGGCTCGTACTACTTCGTGAGCCAGATGAGCGAGAAGGACGTCTCGCGCTGTGTCGCGATGATCAACTTCGACTCGCTGATCGTCGGCGACAAGCTGTACATCCACGCCGGATTCAACGAGAAGACGGCACCACGGGATGCGATGCTCCGGCTCATCAGACTCCGCAAGCTGCCGATCGAGATGCAGCCCGGCCTCAATCCGGACTACCCGGCAGGCCTGACGCCCGACGGGTTCAGCGACTACAGCGCGTTCAATGAGGCGGGGATCCCTATCGTCGCGTTCGAGTCGACGAACTGGGAGATCGGTGACCTCGACGGATACGTGCAGACCGAGAAGTACGGGTCCTTCTGGCACACCGAGAACGACAACCTCGCTACGATCGAGGAGCTTCTGCCCGGGCGGCCGATGGTCCGGCTGTCGGCGTACACGACGCTCGTGTTCGAGTACTTGAAGCATCTGAAACCGTAGCGGACCTGCGGCAGCGGCAGGCAACGAGGTTCGAGATGCTGCGGACGTGATCGAACAGCGGGGCCGTTCCGGCACATCGCCGAGGCGGCCCCGGTTCGTCCCGAGCGACGGGGCGCTACGCCCTGGCCTGAAGCCTCGAGGTGAGCCCCGCGGCCGCTTCCAGCACGAGCAGCGCGCCAAGTCGGACCGTGCGCCCGTCGGGGGCGTCGGTGGTCGCGTCGATCTCGGTGACGTCGATCGCCTTCACGCGAGGGTCGCGCCCGGCCAAGAACGCGATGTGCCGCAGTTCGTCTGCCGAGATACCTCCTGGCGCTGCCGAGGGGCATCCAGGTACCGCTGCGCGATCGCAGACATCCACGTCGATGTCGACGTAGATGGGCCGCCTGCCCGCCCCTGCCCGCTCGAACGCGTACGCCACGAGCTCGCCGAGGGGCCGGCGTCGCAGCTCGTCACGGGGTATGACGGTGATGCCGAGCTCAGCAGCCCGCGCGGCGTGGGCCGCCGAGTTCGAGAAGTCGGCGATCCCGAGCTGCACGACGTTGGCCCCTGGCAGGCCCGCCTCGACGAGGCGTCGCACCGGCGAGCCGTTCGTCTCCCCGTCGCGCAGGTCGTGGTGCGCGTCCATGGTGACCAGGCCGACCCCTCCCAGCGAATCGCCGAACAGCCCGCTCATGACCGCGTACGTGATCGAGTTGTCGCCACCGAGTGCGACGAGCAGCTCGTGCCGTCCAGCGAGCTCGCCGATTCGGGTCTGCACGCGCAGCTCACCCTCGGGACCGTCCGGGTTCGCGACGTCGCCTAGATCGACTGCCGACACGCGCGCGACGTCGATCCCTCGGCTGCCTGCGTAGGTCGAGTAGCGCAGCATCGCCTCTCGGATCGCGCCAGGCGTGGCATGCGCTCCGGTGGGGGTGATCGAGGTCAGGTGTGCCGGCACGCCCACGACGGCGAGATCGGCGCCGGCGTCGCCGGACCCCTCGGCGGGAAGGAGCCAGTGGGCGGCCCGAGGCCACAGCGGATCGTGGGGGAGGGAAGGCTCGGTCATCGGCGGTCCCTATCGTCGATACTTGCGTCATGCTCGGCAGGAGTGGCTAGTATCAGAGCAGCTCCGTATCAACCTACACCCGACAGCGCCCGAGCGCTGTATCGAGAGGCGGTCTCGTGGCCGAAACCACCATCACGCTGGGGAACGTTCCCCTGACCATGGCCGATGTCGTCGCGGTTGCCCGCCACGGCGCCAGGGTGGAGATCTCTCAGACGTGTCTCGCCGAGGTCGAGAGGACTCGCGCGTACGTCGACGCCCTGGCAGCGTCCGGCGAGCCGGTCTACGGCGTGAGCACCGGTTTCGGTGCGCTGGCGACCAAGTACATCGAGCCGGACCTGCGCGCGCAGTTGCAGCGCTCGCTCGTCCGCTCGCACGCCGCGGGGGCGGGCGTGCTCGTCGAGCCCGAGGTCGTGCGCGCGATGATGCTGCTGCGACTGAAGACGCTGTGCTCGGGCCGGACCGGCGTCCGGGCTGTGACCGTCGAAACGTATGCCGGCCTGCTCAACGCGGGCGTCACCCCGTGCGTCCCAGAGTACGGGTCGCTCGGCTGCTCGGGCGACCTCGCGCCGCTCGCCGCCTGCGCGCTCGCGCTGATGGGCGAGGGCGACGTGACCGACGCCACCGACGCCAGCGGCGCCCGCGGTCCCGCGGCGGAGGCGCTGGCAGCGGCGGGCCTCGAACCCGTCGTGTTGCAGGAGAAGGAGGGCCTCGCCCTCATCAACGGCACCGACGGCATGCTCGGCACCCTCGTTCTGGCGATCTCGGATCTCGAGCTCCTCACCAGGACCGCTGACATTGCCGCCGCGATGAGTCTCGAGGGGCTGCTGGGCACCGGTAGAACCCTCGCCGAGGACCTCCAGGCCCTTCGCCCCCATCCGGGGCAGGCGGCGTCTGCCCAGAACATGCGGTGTCTGCTCGACGGCTCGGCGATCATCGCCTCGCACCTCACCGACGACCCACGCGTGCAGGACGCCTACTCGCTCCGGTGCGCGCCGCAGGTGGCAGGCGCCGTGCGTGACACGCTCGCGCACGCCACGGTCGTCGCCGAGCGCGAGATGGCGTCGACGATCGACAACCCCGTGGTGCTGCCCGACGGCCGCATCGAGTCCAACGGCAACTTCCACGGGGCACCGGTCGGCTATGTCCTCGACTTCCTCGCCATCGCCGCGGCGGATCTCGCCTCGATCAGCGAGCGCAGAACGGACCGGATGCTCGACCGCAATCGGTCTCAGGGGTTGCCCCCCTTCCTCGCCGACAACCCCGGCGTCGACTCGGGCCACATGATCGCGCAGTACACCCAAGCCTCGATCGTGACCGAGATGAAGCGGCTCGCAGTACCGGCGAGCGTCGACTCGATTCCCTCCTCGGCGATGCAGGAGGACCACGTGGCGATGGGGTGGAGCGCAGCCCGCAAGCTCAGACGCTCGGTGGACGGCCTCGCGCGAGTTCTCGCGATCGAGGTACTGACCGCCGCGCGGGCGATCGACCTGCGGGTGCCGCTGACTCCGGCCGCCGCGACCGGAGCGGTGCGCGACCTCGTGCGCGAACACGTGCCCGGCGTCGGCCCTGACCGTCATCTCGCCCCCGAGATCGAGACAGCGTTCCAGCTCGTGATGAGGGGCGAGGTCGTCTCGGCGGCCGAGAGCGTGATCGGCCAGATGCAGTGAAAGCGAGGACATCATGACCGAGGGAGCACGCCCCGTCCGCGCCCCGCGCGGTACTCAGCTCAACACGCAGGGTTGGCAGCAGGAAGCCGCGTTGCGGATGCTCATGAACAACCTCGACCCCGATGTCGCCGAGCGCCCGGATGACCTGGTCGTCTACGGCGGCAGCGGCAAGGCGGCTCGCGACTGGCACTCATTCGACGCGCTGGTGCGCACGCTCGCGACGCTCAAGGCCGACGAAACGATGCTCGTGCAGTCGGGCAGACCGGTCGGCGTCATGCGGACGCACGAGTGGGCGCCGCGCGTACTCATCGCGAACAGCAACCTTGTTCCGGACTGGGCCAACTGGCCGGAGTTTCGCCGCCTCGAGCACCTCGGTCTGATGATGTACGGCCAGATGACGGCTGGTTCGTGGATCTACATCGGCACACAGGGCATCGTGCAGGGCACCTACGAGACCTTCGCGGCTGTCGCAGCGAAGCGCTTCGGGGGCACCCTGCGCGGCACGCTCACGGTGACGGGCGGCTGCGGGGGCATGGGCGGCGCGCAGCCGCTTGCCGTAACGATGAATGACGGCGTCTGCCTCGTAGTCGACGTCGACGCGTCGAAGCTCGAGCGTCGCGTGCACGACCGCTACCTCGACGAATGGACCTCCGATCTCGACGCGGCCGTCGACCGCGTGCATGCGGCGAAGCACGAGCGTCGGCCCCTTTCGGTGGGGCTCGAGGGCAACTGCGCATTCGTGCTGCCGGAGCTGCTGCGACGCGGCCTGGACGTCGACGTCGTCACGGACCAGACCTCGGCCCACGATCCGCTCTCGTACCTTCCGCTCGGAGTGTCCGTCGAGAAGTGGCACGCCTACGCCGAGCGCGACCCCGAGCGGTTCACCGACAGAGCCCGGGGCTCCATGGCGCTGCATGTCGAGGCCATGGTCGGCTTCAAGGACGCGGGGGCCGAGGTGTTCGACTACGGGAACTCGATTCGCCGAGAGGCCGAGCTGGGCGGTTTCATGCGAGCGTGGGAGTTCCCCGGCTTCGTGCCCGCCTACATCCGGCCACTCTTCTGCGAGGGCAAGGGGCCGTTCCGGTGGGTCGCGCTGTCCGGCGATCCTGCGGACATCCGGGCGACCGACCAGGCCGTGCTCGACCTGTTCCCCGACAACGAGCCGCTCCATCGTTGGATCCGCCAGGCGCAGGAGAAGATCGCCTTCCAGGGGCTTCCGGCACGAATCTGCTGGCTCGGCTACGGGGAGCGTGACAAGGCCGGCGTGCGCTTCAACGAGATGGTCGCCGACGGCACCATCTCGGCGCCGATCGTCATCGGTCGCGACCACCTCGACTGCGGATCGGTCGCGTCGCCCTATCGTGAGACTGAAGCCATGCTGGACACCTCAGACGCAGTCGCCGACTGGCCGCTGCTGAACGCGCTCGTGAACACGGCGTCCGGCGCGTCATGGGTCTCGATCCACCATGGCGGGGGGGTAGGCATGGGCCGATCCATCCACGCAGGGCAGGTCACCGTCGCCGACGGTACTCCGATGGCCGCGGAGAAGATCTCCCGCGTGCTCACCAACGACCCCGGGATGGGTGTCATCCGCCACGCCGACGCGGGCTACGATCGGGCTCTCGAGGTCGCCGACGAGCGCAGCGTGCGAATCCCCATGCGGGAGGGCGAGGGCTAGCGTGGCGCGCTCCACTCTCATCACGGGAATCGGCGAACTGGTCACCAACGACCCCCGGCTCGGCGACGGATCGCCGCTCGGCATCCTTCGCGACGCCGCGATCGTGCTCGAAGGCGCGACGGTGGCGTGGGTCGGCTCAGCGAGCGAGACTGCAGGCGATCTGGGCGCGACCGACGAACGAGTCGTC
>CAYHCN010000054.1:0-8731 GCA_964354945.1 uncultured Eubacteriales bacterium | reverse complement strand
CGACCGGGAAGCCGAGCGCGGCGATCTCGTCGAGCCGAGCGAGCAGCTCGAGGTTGTGCTCGACGGTCTTGCCGAAGCCGATGCCCGGATCGATCGCTATGCGCTCGGGGGCGACGCCGGCATCGACGAGGAGCGAGGCCTGCCGCCCGAGGTAGTCTGCGACCTCGCTGACGACGTCGTCGTAGCGCGGCGCGTCCTGCATCGTGCCGGGCTCACCGAGCATGTGCATGACCACTGCTCCCGCGTCGCTCTCGGCGAGCGTCGTGATCATGTCGGGGTCGCGGAAGCCCGAGACGTCGTTGATGATGCTGGCGCCGGCGCCGAGAGCCGCACGCGCGACGTCGGCGTGACGAGTGTCGATCGACAGCGGCACGGGGGCCTCGGCGAGCCCGCGCAGGACCGGCACCACGCGGCCGATCTCCTCGGCGAGGGTGACCTCCGCCGAGCCGGGCCTCGTGGACTCGCCGCCGATGTCGAGGATGGCGGCTCCGTCGGTCACGAGGCGGCTGCCCCACTCGATGGCACTCTCGGCCGTGAGGAACCTACCCCCGTCTGAGAAGGAATCGGGGGTGACGTTGAGGACCCCCATGACAAGGGGCCGGTCGAGAGCGATGTGGAATCTGCCGCACTGCCACGCACGTACCATGGGACCCCTCCAGTCTGGCTCCGGCAATCGCCCCAAGGCGCAGGCAGTAGTATAGGTCCGAGGATGATCCCCCGAGACGACACCTACGCGAGCGGGCCCTCGAGCCTCGAGGAGCGGCTCGCCAGAGCCGACCTCACCGAGAGGCTGGCGGCGCTCTTCGCTGCGCTGGACGGCAGCCGCACGAGGGCGTGGATCGTCGGCGGAACGGTGCGCGACCTGCTGCTCGATGCCGAGACGATCACCGACCTCGACGTCGTCGCCGAGAGCGATTCCCTCGCGCTTGCGCGACGCATCGCCGACGCCCCGGGGTGGTCCTTCGTGCTCCTCGATGAGGAGCGGGGCACCGGGCGCGCGGTGACCGCGAGTGGCGGGCACATCGACGTGAACGCCATGGTCGGCGAGTCGATCGTCGAGGACTTGCGGCAGCGCGATCTGACCATCAACGCCCTTGCGCTGCCGGTCGACGCCGATGCGCTCCGCCCTGCGGTCGTCGACCCGTGCGGGGGTCTCGAAGACCTCGAGAACCGCCTCATCCGGCTCACCTCGGACGAGGCGGTCGTCGATGACCCGC
This sequence comes from uncultured Eubacteriales bacterium, assembly GCA_964354945.1. GTDB lineage: Bacteria > Actinomycetota > Coriobacteriia > Anaerosomatales > CAVXGS01 > CAVXGS01. The sequence goes on along the minus strand of CAYHCN010000054.1, from coordinate 7,514 downwards.
TGCGGCTGCTGCGCGTGTTCAGGTTCTCGACGACACTCGGGTTCATCGTGGTCCCCGAGACTCTCGACGCCGTGACCAGGCACGCGTCCCTGCTCGGCGAGGTGGCTCCCGAGCGAGTCGTCGCGGAACTCACCCCGATCCTCGAGGATGCCGGGGCGGCCTCGGTCCTGACGCGGATGGACGAGGTGGGTCTGCTGGAGGCGGTTCTTCCCGAACTCGCCCCGATGCGAGGCGTCGAGCAGAATGAGTACCACCACCTCGACGTGCTAGCCCACAGCCTGCTTACCCTCGACCGTCTCGATCGGCTGCTCGCCGACCTCGAGTCCGTGTTCGGAGTTCACGCCGCCGAGGTCGGGACCTTCCTCGCCGAGGAACTCGCCGCGGATCGGGCCAGGCTCGTCGCGGCGAAGCTCGCTGCGCTGTTCCACGATGTCGGCAAGCCCCTCACGCGTTCGACGGAGCTCGGAAGGACGACCTTCTACAACCACACCGCCGAGGGGGCCCGACTCGTCGGGGAGACGTGCAAGCGGCTCCGGCTCAGCAACGCCGAAGCCGACGAGATCGGGTTCTACGTGCGGGGCCACATGATCCCCGGCGACGTCGAGAAGTCGACGTTCGAGTCGGCCGATGGGGCGTCGGACCGGTCGGTGCTGAGGTTCGTGGGCCGCCGAGGTGAACGCGGGCTCGTGCTCGCGCTGATGGCTGTCGCAGATTCGATGTCGATGGCCGGGACGCTCGCAGACCCCAACCGTCCCGAGCGGCTACGACGGTTCGCGCGGCGTGCCGCGGCGGCCTACTACGACGAGGTCGCCCCCCGCCTCGAAGCGCCGCCGCTGGTCACGGGCAACGAGCTCATGGAGCGCTTCGGGCTCGAACAGGGCCCCCCTATCGGTGGGATCCTGGCAAGCCTGCGGGAGCTCCAGCTCGAGGGACGTCTTGTCACGCGCGACGATGCACTCGCGGAAGCGGCGCGGCTGCTCGCCGACGGGAGCGCCGGGAGCGTGGACGTCGCCGACTAACGTCCGTTGATGAGGGACATCGCCTCGGCACGAGTCCGAGCGTCCTCGCGGAACTGGCCGCGCACGGCCGAGGTGACGGTCTTCGAACCAGGCTTGCGCACGCCGCGCATCGACATGCAGAGGTGCTCCGCCTCGATGACCACGAGCACGCCGGCCGGATCAAGATGCTGCACGAGCGTATCGGCGATCTGCGCGGTCATGCGCTCCTGTACCTGAGGCCGCTTCGCGTAGACCTCGACGACCCGCGCGAGCTTTGACAGGCCGCAGATGCGCCCGTGCTTGCCGGGGACGTAGGCCACGTGCGCCTTGCCCATGAACGGCACGAGGTGATGCTCGCAGACCGAGTACAGCGGGATGTCCTTGACGAGCACCATTTCCTGATGACCTTCGTCGAAGGTCACGCAGAAGTGCTCGGCGGGGTCCTCGGCAAGGCCCGAGAAGATCTCCTCGTACATGTCGGCGACCCGCCGAGGCGTTTCGAGCAGCCCCTCTCGGCCGACATCCTCGCCGATACCCTCGAGAATGAGGCGGACGCCTGCTTCGATCTTGTCGCGTTCCACGAGTGGGCTCCTTCGAGCGCTGGGCCGGACGGCGGATGGGCGATACCGAGAGAGTATCGCCCATCCGAGTGCCATGCTGTCGGCGACCGCCCTGTTTGAGGCCGCCGCAGCCGCTACTTCACTGTGATCGCCCGATACCCGCTGTAGGTCGCCGCGTGGTTGGCGTCGCCGTGGTACGCGCGCATGCGCCACGAGGCCGCGTAGGGCAGCGAGAGCATGCCGAAGCACTCGGAACGTGACGGTGTTCTTGGTCTCGACCCGGTCGCTCGTGTCGGTCGACCAGAACTCGAGCATGTGGAGCCCGTGCACCTTGGTCGCGATGACCGTGCCGACGCCTCCTGTCCGCCATCGAGCTTCCACAGCGTCTGATTCACGCCGCTGCCGTCGCTCGTTGGAGGCGGGAGTCATCCTCTGGGACTCGCCGCAAGAAGGATGCGCGCAGTAGGCGTCGTGCACGCGACGACAGCGAGGAGCAGGCGCGGGAGTCCCTTCGCGACGAGCCGATCGGGCTGAGGCGCTACCGGGTGAGCCGGATCATCCCCGCCTTGACTGCGGCGAGGACCGCCTGAGTCCGATCCTGCTGCCCGAGCTTGCGGAGAATATGCGAGACGTGGGTCTTGACGGTAGTCTCGCTGATCCACAGAGCTTGGCCGATCTCGCGGTTGGACATGCCGTCGGCCATCAGCTGGAGGACCTCGATCTCCCGCTCGGACAGCGGCTCACCTTCGCCGATCGACTTCGGCGTCTGGGGGCCTGCGATGATGCGGCCGGCGACCGAACCGTCGAACACCGACTGCCCATCCTTGACCGCGCGAATCGCGTAGATGATCTGCTCGGGCCGATTCTCCTTGAGCAGATAGCCGTCCGCCCCGGCGTTGATCGCGCCGAAGACCTCTTCATCCTCGTCGTAGCTCGTGAGCACGAGGATCTTGATGGCAGGGCACTGCTCTTTGACCGCCGAGCACACCTCGATGCCGTTCGACTCGGGCATCCTGAGGTCGAGTACCACGACGTCGGGCTGCACTTCGCAGATCTCGGCCTGGGCACGAGCCCCGTCCGCGGCTTCACCGACGACTTCGATGTCGGGCTCCGACTCGAGCAGGCTCTTCAGCCCGAAACGCACGAGTCCGTGGTCGTCGGCGAGGTAGACCCTGATGGGGCTGGCGGCGGTCATCGTGGCACCACCGCAAGCCGCACGGTGATCCTCGTGCCTCCGCCGTCAGCGCTCTCGATCGCGAGCTCTCCGCCCTCGCCACGAACGCGGTCGCGGATGCTTCTGAGCCCCATACCCGCCGAAGTCTGCTGCATGTCGGGATCGAACCCCTTGCCGTCGTCACTCACGGTCATCTTCACCCAGCCCGGCCCGTGGATCAGCCGAACGTCGACGTTCCTCGCATCAGCGTGGCGGACCGCGTTGGCCACGGCCTCCTTGGCCACACGGTACAGGCACGCTTCCTCGCGGGCAGTCAGCGACGGCGACTCCCCCTCGATGACGAAGCGGCCTCTGACCGGCGTACCCGACGTCACATCGCGTATCCAGTATTGCACGGCGCTCGCGAGCCCAAGTTCGGACAGCCGCGCCGGCTTGAGGTCGTATATGTAGCGGCGGAGCTCGGCAGCGGCCATGTTCAGCTGGTCTTGAAGCTCGTCGAGCCGCTGGTAGACCTCGGTGGGGTCTCGGTAGATGCCTTTCTTGCACACCTCGAGAGCGAGCGACATCGAGAACAGTGACTGCATGACGCCATCGTGGATCTCGCGAGCAATGCGCTCGCGCTCCGATGACAGCAGCATCGTCGCCGTCTGCTCGTTCAGCCGGGCGCTCTCGATCGCGGTCGCCGCGAAGGCCGCGAGCACGGTCAGCGCGTCTCGGCGAGCGCTGTCGAGAGCGCGCTCGGGGGCGTTGATGGCGCAGATGATGCCGATAGGCTCGGCGTGGATCCGCATCGGAACGGCCACGAGCACGGGTTCGGTCCCGTCCCCTGCGTCGGTCACGATCTCGCCCATCGAGGCAGGGTGGGCGATGCGGTTGACCCGCTCCTCCCACTCCCCTTGGGGATGCTGCTCGCGCATGCCGCGGACTACGAGAGAATCTGGATCGAACAGCCCGGTGTCCTCGTCGTAGAGCAGGATGGCGAGCTTGTCGGCGCGCGTCGCCGTACGCGCCTGGTCGGCGATCACGCCGAGCACTTCGGTGATCGACATCGCGGACGACGCAGCAATCGCGGCGTTGGTCAGCATCGAGATGAGGTCCTCGGCCTGCCCGTTGCCGCGTCGGCCGTTCTTCGAGCGCGCGAACAGAGTGCTCAGCATGGCACTCGCCTCGCCGCTCTTCGGGCTTCCGTAGTCTGCCTTGTCGCGCGCCTGATCCAGGACAATCCCCGCCCCGACACTGTCTGTCCGCGCGCCCGCGGTGCGCCTATGCGGCGCGATGGTCGGCCTCCCCTAGCCTTATCGGCCATTATACGGGTCAACCTTGACCTCTTGGCAGCGTTCTGGCGCGGGAAAACCGCAGATGGCGGGCTAGACGGGGCTGCCCGCGCCGCGAGTGGAGCCGGCCGACGACGCCAGCGCGGCCGCGCGGCGGCGTCGGTAGTCCGCGAGCATGGCCCGGGAGTGGCGCTCCAGCCGCCGCGCGAACCGCTCGCTGCGGTGCTCGAGGCGGTCGATTCCGGGCCAGTGCCAAACGTGGCCGTGGACCCCGTGTCCGATCGTGTCCTGCAGGGCGTGCAGGGCTTCCCCGAGCAACTCGAGGTCGCCTGTCGCAGCGGCCGCACGGGAACGCCGAAACGCCACCACCGGGGACCCGAAGATCGGCCAGTGGTAGCGCTTGTCGGCGAGCGTCGTTATGTACTTGGCGTCGCACGCCCAGTCGGCAGCGGCGACGCGCTCGGCCTCTTCGGGAGAGAAGCCTTCCTCGACTGCCCAGCGCTTGGTCAGGTCGTAGTGGACCTGTCCGTTCACGCGCCCGTAACGGCCGGACCGCTCGGCTGGGGCACGGCGATCGGCGGCGCCTCGCCTGGCTCCGCAGCCTCAGGCTCCTCGGCCTCTGGCGCCGGCTCCGGGTTGGCGGCCTTCTCGGCAGCCTCCTTCTTGAGGAACTCGTCCCACTTGTTCTCGAGCAGCGCCTCGAGCTCTTCCTTGTCGACCGTCTCGCGATCGATGAGCACCTCGGTCATGAGGTCGAGCTGTTCGCGGCGATCGGTGAGGATGGAGCGGGCCTTGTCGTAGGCGTCGTCGATGAGCCGAGCGACTTCCTTGTCGATCTCGTAGGCGATCTCGGGGCTGTAGTCGGCGTTGGCCGAGAAGTCCCTACCGAGGAACACCTCGTGGTTCGCGTCACCGAAGGTTTGCGGACCGAGCTTCTCGGACATGCCGAACCGCGTGACCATCTGCTTGGCCGTCTTGGTGGCGCGCTCGATGTCGTTGCTCGCACCGGTGGTGACGTCCCCGATGGCGATCTCCTCGGCGACACGACCGCCCAGCATCATCGCGAGCGTGTCGAGCATCTGCTGGCGGCTGGTGAGGAAGCGATCCTCGGCGGGCAGTGACAGCGTGTAGCCGAGCGCCTGACCGCGGGCGATGATCGAGATCTTGTGGACGGGGTCGGTGTTGGGAAGCAGATGGCCCACCAGCGCGTGCCCGGACTCGTGGTACGCGATGATCCTCTTCTCTTCCTCGGAGATGATGCGACTCTTGCGCTCGGGACCGGAGATGACACGCTCGATGGCCTCGTCGAGCTCGTGCATGTCGATCTTCTTCTTGCCGTGGCGGGCCGCCAGCAGCGCGGCTTCGTTCACCAGGTTCGCGAGGTCGGCACCGGTGAAGCCCGGCGTCCGGCGGGCGAGCACCTCGAGCTCGATATCCTCGGCGAGCGGCTTACCACGTGTGTGGATCTTCAGGATGCCCTCACGGCCCTGGACGTCCGGTCGGTCGACGACGATCTGCCGGTCGAACCGTCCCGGGCGCAGAAGCGCCGGGTCGAGGATGTCGGGGCGGTTGGTCGCCGCAATGAGGATGACGTTGTCCTTGATGTCGAAACCGTCCATCTCCACGAGGAGCTGATTCAGCGTCTGCTCGCGCTCGTCATGGCCGCCGCCGAGGCCCGCGCCGCGCTGGCGGCCGACCGCGTCGATCTCGTCCATGAAGATGATGCAAGGGTTGGCAGCCTTGGCCTGCTCGAACAGGTCGCGCACTCGGCTGGCGCCTACACCGACGAACATCTCGACGAAGTCGGAACCGGAGATCGAGAAGAATGGCACCGCGGCCTCGCCGGCGACGGCGCGGGCGAGAAGCGTCTTGCCCGTGCCCGGCGGGCCCACGAGCAGCACGCCCTTGGGGATCTTCGCGCCCAGAGCCTGGAACTTGCCGGGGTTGGCGAGGAACTCCTTGATCTCCTGGAGCTCCTCGATGGCTTCATCGGCGCCGGAAACGTCCTTGAAGGTGATCCTCGGCTGGTCGCGCGTCATGCGCTTCGCCTTGGCCTTGCCGAAGTTCATGATCTTCGAGTTGCCGCCCTGCATCTGGTTCAGGAAGAACAGCATGATCGCCAGCACAGCCACGATCGGGATGACCTGGAGCAGGATGGCTGTCCACGGTATCCCGCTCTGCGGGTCGATGGTGTACGTGATCTTCGGGAACTGCTCCTGCGCGCTCTGCATCAGCGTGTTGAAGCTGTCCTCGCCCGTGTACACGCTCGTGAACTCGGTGCCCGCCTTCGGCTCGGTGCCCGGCTTGGAGTCATTGGCTGCGTCGCTGTACGTGGGGTAGTGGCGACCTGAGACCTTGCCGTCCTTGGACATGTACTTGACGTTGCTGACCAGCCCGGCGTTGACCTTGGCGACGAACGCGCTCGTCTCCAACTTGTCCGGCGCCTTGGCCCCGCCGGTCGAGAACGAGGTCATGATGATCCACGCCACCACGGCGAGCAGCAGCAGGTACAACATGACGGTTCTGAGATTCTTGCTCACGCTGTGTCTCCAGTTTCCAGGCTAGCCGCCATACACATGCGGCTTGAGGACGCCGAGATAGGGCAGATTCCGGTATTTCTCGGCGTAGTCGAGTCCGTACCCGACAACGAACTCGTCGGGGATCTCGAACCCAACGTACTTGCACGATATGGATACCCGCTGCTTGCCCTGCTTATGGAGCAACGTTACGACTTCCAGAGAAGCCGGGTTGCGCGAAGCGAGGTTCTTCAGCAGGTATTTCAAAGTCAAGCCCGTGTCGAGGATGTCCTCGACGACCAACACATGTCTTCCGTCAATGTCCTCATCTAGGTCTTTCAAGATTCGTACCACTCCGGAGCTATGCGTCGAACTTCCATAGCTCGATACGGCCATGAAGTCGATCTCGACGGGGCATGTCATCTCCCTGGCGAGGTCCGCTACGAACACCGCTGCGCCTCTGAGCACCGCAACGAGCAGGACCGGCTCGTCCCCGTAGACCGCCGAGATCTCCTCGCCGAGTTCGGCGACCCGGTCGCGGATCTGCTCCTCGGTCAGCACGATCGTTTCGACGTCGTCGTGTTGGTTCACGCATCGCCCTTCTCGTGCATCTACCGTGTTCGCCACGTCAACCTGACCGCTCGACGCGTCTTCGGCCCGACTCGATAGTCCTCGCTCATGCGCACGCCCGCGAGCCAGACGATGCGCTCCCCGTCCCGGACCACCGGCCGTGTCGGCCTGTCGTCGCGGGGTACTTTCGCGTCGACCAGAAGATCCGAGAGCTTCCTGGTTCCTTCCATGCCGAGCGGCCTCATCCTGTCGCCCGGACGCACACCGTCCAGCACGAGGGGATCACCGATCTCGGATGCGTCGACCACGACTGATTCCGGCGTGCCGGCAACATCGTCGGATCCGACCTCCTCGGCGTGAATCGAACCGGCCTCGCCGAGGTCTGCGGTACCCGGAATCATGAGCAAGGAGGGTGCCACGGA
>CAYHCN010000053.1:0-9008 GCA_964354945.1 uncultured Eubacteriales bacterium | reverse complement strand
CAACACCTACCAGTGGACGTACCGGAACTACAACCCGAAACCGACCGCCTACGGTATCTCCAAGTACGATATGGCGCTGTACTACTACCGACCGGCGCGCGGTGCGTTCGAAGGCAAGGCCCCTTCATGGGACCCGGCCGCGAAGACGGAGGCGTCGTCGTGGCTGAAGCTGGGCGACTACTGGTACCAGCCCGAGGCGGCCACGGACGGAGACCCGTCAACGGCGTGGGCCGAGAAGTCGCAAGGGCCCGGGACACGCGAGTGGCTCAAGGTCACATTCGGCGGACCGCGGGCGGTGCGCGAGATCCGGGTGCTCCCCGGCTACGCCAAGACGACCGAACTGTTCCGGAAGTACAACCGACCCAAGACGCTCAAGGTCGAGTTCTCTGACGGCACAGTGAAGACACTCGCACTGACTGACACGCCCGAGCTCCAGCGCTTCCCGATGGCCGAGACGACCGCGACGTCGGCGAAGGTCACGGTGACGGACGTCTACCGAGGGACGAACCCGCGCAACGAGCTGTACCTGTCGGAGATCGAGTTCGGTAGGGCACAGGCCCCGACATTCGCGACGTTCACATCCCTGACCGGCATCCCCGTCGCCGAGGCGGCACGGCCCGCGACGACATCCGCCGAGCCGACCGCCACGATTCCCGCTACAGCCGCGGCCGCACCGACGAGCTGGACCGGGCCCTCAGGTACGTCACCAACGCCACCGGGCAGTGGACGGCAGGGCAACGGGAACCAGCCGGGCACGTGGCTCTTGCTGGCTGCGGCCGGAGCGGCCGCGGTGGCCGTCGCTGCGGGTGCCGTGGCATGGACCAGGCGCAGGAAGCCACCGGCGGCATAGCCCGCGTGGACCTGGAGCCGCAGGCTCAGCGCTGCCGGCGTCGCCTCCGCCGAACCAACAGCAGGACGGCGAGAACGATCCCCAGAACGGCGGCGCCCGCGCATGCGAGCGCGCCCGGGCGCAGCGGCCCGCCGCCCCATGCGCCTGACCAGATGACCGGCAGGTCTCGCAGCGTCTCAGCCCAGTCATTGCCCGTGAAGGCTTCGGGTCCGCCCACCCCGATCACGTACGCCCCGGTCCGGGTACTGCCTGTGCCGGGCTGAACGACGAAGTAGTACGTGCGGGCCGCTTGGAGCGAGACGCTCCCCTGGCCGACACGCCAGAACGAGGTCAGCGAGAACGGTTCGTAGAACGAGTCCCGCGAGGCGGGCGACACCTTCTGCGACTCGTTCGTCTTGGCGTCCACGACGAGAAGCACCGGGGCGAAGTCTCGCAGTGCCGCACGCGCCGGAACGAGCAGCTCGACCTCGATCGTCGCTGCCCGGGGAACCGAGAACACGTAGGCGTCGGAGCGCTCGTCGCGCGCGAGGAACCCGTAGATCGCCAGCGACTTGACCGGCTCTTCTATCGGCTGGGCGTCGGAGGAGGGTGCGGCACCGACCGCCGCAGGTTCCGCTCCGCGCGGCTGCTCCAAGGTGGGCACGTGGGCGAGGGCCGCAGGCGCGATCACAAGCATACCCGCGAGCGCGGCAGCGACCGCCGCGACCAAGAACCCGAAGCGTGTGCCCGCCCGCCGCATCACGCCTGCACGCCCTACTTCACGATCTTGGTGATCGGTAGCTCAAGGATGTCCTCGGCGCCGGCGGTCTTCAGTCGGGGGATCAGAACGTTCACCGTGCTCTTGTCGGCGACGGTCGTGATCTCGTAGTCCTCGGAGCCGTACAGCTTCGACACGGTCGGCCTCTTCATGGCGGGAAGCACCGCGATGACGTCGTCGAGCTTCTGGGCTGGAACGTTGAGGGACAGAAGGACGCGCCCTCGAGCCTCGATGACGCCGAGGAGGAGGGTGCGGATCGCCTCGATCTCGGGGCGCTTCACCGGGTCGTTCCACGAGTCCTTGTTGGCGAACAGGCGAGTAGTCGACGTGAGGACGGTCTCGACGATCTTGAGTCCGTTGCGGCGGATGGTGGAGCCGGTCTCGGTGAGGTCGACCAGCGCGTCCATCATGTCGGGGACCTTGGCTTCGGTCGCGCCGTAGGAGAAGTGAACCTCCACGGGGATGCCGAGCGACTCGAAGAACCGGCGGGTGGTGTGGGGAAACTCGGTGGAGATTCGGCTACCCGGCGCGATGTCGCGCGCACTCGAGACCGGTGAGTCCTGGGGGACGGCAAGGACCATGTTCACGACTCCGGTACCCGTCTTCGCGTAGGGCAGCTCGGCGACCTCGACGACGTCGGCGCCCGACTCCTGGATCCAGTCATGACCCGAGATCCCCAAGTCGAAGTACCCGTCTTGCACGAACAGCGGGATCTCCTGAGGGCGGAGGATCTTGACCTTGCCGATGCGGTCGTCGGCGATGGTGGGGTTGTACTCGCGGCTCGACTTCTTCACTTCGAGGTCGGCCTGGGAGAACAGGAGCAGCGTCTGCTCCTCGAGCGAGCCCTTGGGCAGTGCGAGCGATAGCATGAACGCCCTCCAGTACGGATCGGCCTGCGTGCGCGGGTATGCGCACACTACTTTATCAGAGTAGAGTGGTGGAGGGGAAGCCGTGGACGAACGCCCCCCAGCCCCGTCCCACACACCGCGCCTACTCGGCGACCGTCAGAATGCGGCGAACGTACTCGTCGGTCTCGAGGGCGGTGAGCGTGACTGCGGCGACGTCGGCTCGACCGATGCGGCTTGCCTTGGGCAACAGCGAGCCGTCCCGGGTCATCCGGTAGCGCCCCGTCTGCGGTGCGTCGGAAAGCCCGTACGGGCGCACGATCGTCCAGTCCAGATCGCTGGCCATGACCCGTTGTTCCATGCGCTCGAGGTCCTCGTAGACCGAGCGCAGCGTGACCGAGATCATCATGCGGAAGCCGAGCGACAGGGTGGGGTCGTTGCGCGCGAACGTTCCCGCGGCGCTCACGACCGAGAGCTTCGAGACCTCGTGCACTGCCATCGCGTGGATGACGTTGCCGATGCCTTCCGAGAGCAGCCGCGGGGTGCCCCGACCCCCCACCCCCAGCGCAGAGGCCACCGCTCGCTGGCCCGCCACCGCCGAGGAGACCGCATCGAAGTCGAGGACATCGCCGGGAGCGACGGTGAGGCGCGGGTGATCGAGGCCGAGGCCGGAGCTGTGCACGAAGGCTGTGACGTCGTGGCCATGGCCGAGCGCCTGCTCGACGATGAGTCGGCCGGTTCGTCCAGCCGCCCCGAAGACGACGATTCGCACGCGGGGTACTCCTTACCACAAGGGAACGACGGCGCCGTCGCCGACGCCGTCCTATGTACCACACATGAAGCAGGCCTTGGCTACTCACTTCCCCTTGGCAAACGTCAGAAGACCAGTCGCACCGAAGGCGCGTTCGCTTGCAGCCCACGGACTCGGCGAGTGAGTGGCTCTCAGTGAACCGCCACGACCTTCGCGAGTTCCTTGCCGTCCACGAAGTACGGACGGTCGGGACTCATCTCTTTGTTCATCATGTCGAAGTCGAACTCGTTCTTCGTGCCACGGTCGGCGTGAACGGCCACGATCACCTTGGCCGTGGTCGACTTGGTGAGTGGGACCTTCACGTCCACTGTCTCACCGCGCTCCACGTGCGCGAGTCCCACACGTTCGCCCGGTTTCCCGTTGTCGTCGGCGTGAACCACGATCCACGCGTCGCCCGGCGCGAGCACGCGCTTGACGACGATGCCGTCGACGCCAGGCTGGTTCTCGGCCAGCTCGAGCTTGGCGTTCTTCGCCGAGACGACGTAGCCCCAGACCTTCATCTCCGAGTCCGTCTCTTCACCGGATGAGCTGCATGCCGAGGCGACCACGGCCACGAGCAGCAGCCCTGCCGCCAGGGCGATTCGCATCACACGTTGCATGTCTGACAGGTCCTTCCGAGGTATCGGTCGCTAGACCGTCTTGGGCTGGGGAGTGGTGTCGAGCCGCGTCGCGCCGTCGCCGGAGGCCGGAGTCCCGGTCTTCAGGCTCGGCTTGAATCCGCGCAGGAGCAGGGAGTTCGTCACGACGGAGACGCTCGAGAACGCCATGGCCGCACCGGCGAGCCAGGGCGCGCCGGACAGCAGTCCGACCGCGGCCACCGGGATGAGCAACGTGTTGTAGCCGAGTGCCCAGCCGAAGTTCTGCCGGATCTTGCGCATCGTGGCGCGCGACAGCTCGATCGCCGTCACCACGTCACGCAGGTCGTTCTTGATGAGCACGATGCCGCCTGTCTCGACGGCAACGTCGGTTCCGGCGCCCATCGCGATGCCCACGTCGGCCTGAGCGAGCGCCGGGGTGTCGTTGATGCCGTCGCCGACCATGGCGACCACGTTGCCGGCTTCCTCGAGCTTCGCGACCTCGACGGCCTTGTTCTCGGGAAGCACGTCGGCAAGCACGTGGTCCGAGGCGATCGACGCCTGCGCGGCGATGGCAGCCGCTGTGCGGCGGTTGTCGCCGGTGATCATGTACGTGGCAACGCCCATGTCACCCAGGCGGTTGACCGCCTCGCGCGAGTTCTCCTTGAGGGTGTCGGCCACCGCGACCATGCCAGCCAGCTTCTGACCGTTGACGCCCACGAGCATGACCGTCTTGCCCTGGTCCTCGAGCGCCTCGATGCGCTCCTCGAACGGTGCCACCTGGATGCCCTCGCGGAGCATTAGCTTGCGGTTGCCGAACGCGACGCGCATGCCTGAGACCGTGCCCTCGACGCCGTGGCCTGGGATGGCCGAGAACCCCTCGACTTCCAAGAGCTCGATGCCCTCGGTCTTCGCGTGAGCGAGAACCGCCTCGGCGAGCGGGTGCTCGCTCGAGCGCTCGAGGGCAGCGGCGAAGGTGAGCACGCGGACGGGGTCGTGACCCTCGATCAACTCGACGTCGGTGACCTCGGGCTGGCCGTGAGTCAGGGTGCCGGTCTTGTCGAACACGATGGCCGAGAGCTTGTAGGCGGTCTCGAGCGCATCGCCGCTCTTGATCAGGATGCCGTTCTCGGCGCCTCGGCCGGTTCCGACCATGATCGCGGTCGGTGTCGCGAGACCGAGGGCGCACGGGCACGCGATCACGACGACGGCGATGCCGGCGAGCAGCGCGGCGATCCACCACCCGTTCGTGGAAGCTGCCATGACGATTGGCTCGAACAGCGGGAACACGCCGACGGGATCGGGGTTGGCGCCAAAGATGACGGGACCCGCGAACGCCCAGAACAGGAACGTCAGCAGGGCAGCGCCGATGACGAACGGCACGAACACGGCGCTGATGCGGTCGGCGAACCGCTGCACCGGCGCCTTCGACCCCTGCGCGTCCTCGACGAGGCGGATGATCTGGGCCAAAGCAGTGTCGGCACCGACCTTGGTCGCCCGGAAGCGGAACGATCCGAGTTTGTTCATCGTCGCGCCGATGACCGTGTCACCCGCATTCTTCTCCACCGGTATCGACTCGCCGGTGAGCATGGACTCGTCCAAGGAGGACGATCCGTCGATCAGCACGCCATCGACCGGCACCTTCTCGCCCGGCCGCACGACGATCAGATCCCCAACGACGACCTGCTCGACAGGGATGTCGAACTCTTCGCCGCCGCGGACAACGCGCGCGGTCTTGGCTGCGAGGCCCATGAGCTTCTTGATGGCGTCGCTGGTCTTGCCCTTGGCCCGGGCTTCGAGAAGCTTGCCGAGGAGCACGAACGTGATCAGCAGCGCGCTGGTCTCGTAGAAGACGGGCTCCATCTCAAGCGCGGGGATGAACGTCGCCGCGACGCTGTAGAAGAACGCCGCCGAGGTGCCGATGGCGATGAGCAAGTCCATGTTCCCCGTGCGCTGTTTGAGCGCGCCCCACGCGCCCTTGTAGAAACGCCCGCCCGCGTAGAACTGAACCGGGGCGGCGAGTAGGAACATCAGGTACTTGCCGACCATCATCGGGTCCCACGCCCCGCCGACGGTGTTCGCCAGCCACTCGGCGACCTTCATCGGGATGAGTTCCATGAACGGCGGGACCATCGCGATGATGAGGAGTGGGACGGAGAAGGCGACCGAGAAGACGAACAGGTTGCGCTCGTGGCGGTACGCCGCCGCGCGCATCTCGGCCTGTCGATCCGCTCCCGACATCGCGCCGGGAATCGCCTCGACCTTAACCTCGGCCGTGTAGCCGGCGCCCTTCACCGCGCCGATCAGTTCGTCGACGCCCACCTGCAGCGGGTCGAACTCGACCGTTGCAGTCTCCACGGCAAGGTTCACCGACGCGTCGGTGACCCCGGCGACCTTCTTGAGAGTGCGCTCGACGACCTGCTGGCACGCCGCGCAGGTCATACCGCCGATCACGAGCGTGATCTTGCCCGCTTCCCCCGCCGTTGCCTGGGGCTGCGACATCGGGGTCGCGGTGTAGCCGAGCGTCTGAACGCGGTTGATGATCTCTCCGGCATCGATGACGCTCGGATCCCACCGGACGACGAGCTGCTCGGTGGCAAGGTTGACGTTCGCATCGAGGATACCCGGCACCTTGCCGAGGCTCTTCTCGATCAGTGCCGAGCACGACGCGCAGTGCATCCCGCCGACGGCGAAGGTCTCGGCGACCTCGCCGATGACGTGGGCAGGTGCTGGTGCGGCAGGTGCGGAGGGGGCCAACGCCTCCCGCTCGGGCGTCTCGTCGAGCTTGGGAACGACGGGGCAGCCATCCGGGGCGCACGCCGCATCGTCATCGTCGGCGACGGGCGCGGATGCCACTTCGGTCTGCTCGACGAACTCGCCCGGCGTGAACCCAGCGGCGATGACAGCCGAGGCGATCGAAGCCGAATCGAGCTCATCGCCCGCGACGATCTCCACGGCGTTCTCGGCGGCGTCCGCGCTCACGCCGATGACTCCGGGCACCCCTTTCAGGTGCTCGGACACCGTGCGCTCGCACGACATGCAGTGCATGCCGGTCACGGCGAGGCGGTATGTCCTGGTCGGTGTTTCGGTGGACATTGCGTTCTCCTTGCTAGCGAACCCGTTTGGTCCGCGGAATGGATTGTCTCTCTACTCGACCACGATCTTGCCGAACACCATGTTCATCCCGCACGCGAACGTGTACGTGCCGGACTCCAGCGCCTTGACGGTGACGGTCTGGGGGCCGGCGGTGAGGTCGGCTTGGAACCCGAGTTCCTGGGACTGGACCTGAGCGGTGCAGCCGCTGCTCTGGCCGAAGGTGATGTCGACGGGGGTGCCCGCCTTCACCTTGATCACGTTCGGGGAGTAGTAGCCCTTGGACAGGTCGACCGAGATCTTCTGGGCGTTGCCTTCGAGCTTGGCGACTCCGGGCGTCTCGGGGCCGGTCACGCCGTTCTCGGTGGGCTGAGTGCTGCCGCAGCAGGCACAGCCTGCGTCGCCGGACCCAGCCGCGCCACCCGCGGTCGAGCCGGCCGAGCCGGCCGTCGACGCGAGCTGCGTCGGAAATGCAACGCCGGCGGCGGCGAGCGCGCCGGGATTCACGGCGGTGTTTGTCTTCGCCTGCGCGAAAGCGTACGCACCGAAGAACGCCGACAGGATCAGCGCACCGATGGCCATCCACTTCAGGGTCGATGTGTTCTTTGTCATGTTCTCGAATCCTCCAGTCGATCGTTTCGACATCAGTCGAACGATGCTTGTCTTCTTCTTAGCCGAGCATCCCGCCTGCGGCGAGGCCCACGAGGACCGCAGCCAGGACGGCGATGCCGATGATGATCAGTTCAGCGGGCTTGAGCCCGAACACTCGCGAGGCTTCAGCCGCCCCACCGACACTGGTCCGGGTCGACGGCGCGTTCGCGCCGTTTGGGCCCTTGCCGGTCCGTTGGCTCTTGCTGCCAGACGAACCCTCGCCGCCGGATGCCTGAGCAGGCGCGGGGCACGTGGCAGGCGCCGGACGCCTGCGGCTCTTCGCGAACCCGTAGGCTGCCGCGCCGCCGAGAGCGAGCACGAGCGCGATCGCCAGCGGCGAGATCGAGGTGGAGCGCTGAGCGCTCGCCGCGCCTCCCGCAGCTCCGGCACCCACCACGAGTTGGCCGGACATCATGCCCATACCGCACGTCATGGTGAACGTGCCGCTCTTGGTCGCCGGGAGGTTCACGACGGTAGTCGCATTCGGTGCAAGGTCGGCCGACACCCCCAGCTGGGGGAACACGATTTGGTCGGAGCACGCGTTCGCTTCCCGCCGATCGACGACAAGCCGCACGGGCTTGTCGGCGGGGATCTGGAGCGTCGCAGGAACGAACTGCGTGTTCTGAATGGTGAGCTTCACTTCGGTCACGCCGTCGGAGGCGGTCGCCGCGGTCGTCGGCGCCCGGGGCGTCGTGGCCGGGGTGCCAAGGACAGCGGTCTTGACCGTGTTGAAGGTCAGCGGCGAGCCGAGAAGCATCAGGCCGCGGTTGAGCATGACCGCGCCGAAGACGATGACGACCACGGCGAGCACCGTCATCATGCGGTCCTTGACCTTGGCGGTCAGCAGGCCCGATGCGGTCCCGAACGCGAACATCAGCGGCGCGGTGCCCAGTCCGAACGCGAACATCCCGATCGCGCCGGTGATCGCGCTTCCGCTTGCGGCAGCCACGAGCTGGGCGTTGATGAGCGGGGCGCAGGGCATGAGGCCGGTGATGAGGCCGAACATGATCGGCGTCATGAGCGTGCTATCGCCGGCATCAGCCTCGGCGTTGGCGCGCTTGCGCAACTTCATGAGCGCCTTGATCAGGAACTTGGGCGGCTTGGGCGTCAGGATACGCAGGCCGGGGAACCAGCCGGTCATGCTGAGGCCCAGCAGGATCATGAAGACGGCCGCGCCGAGCATGACGTAGCCGCGAATCCCGGCGAGGTTGAACGCCGAGCCGACAAAGCCGAGCACGAGCCCGACCGTCATGTACGAGAGGATCTTGGCCGCCTGGTACGCGGCGTTCGGCGTCATCCTGCGATACCACGGGCCGTCGACCTCGCCCTTGACCGCGTAGGTCAGGACGAGCGGGCCGCACATGGCCACACAGTGGACGCTGGTCACCAGACCAAGCACCAACATCGGAATGAACAGACTCACGTG
>CAYHCN010000052.1:0-9019 GCA_964354945.1 uncultured Eubacteriales bacterium | reverse complement strand
GCCGATCAGCGCGACCCCGCCGAGCGCCCCGGCCCACTGCACGGGGTTGGGTCCGAGCGCGGACCGCGACACCCCCTCAAGTGACGCGACCGCGGTGAGCAGGGCAGGTGGGAGGTAGAGCGCTGACGCGCTGCGAGCGAGCCCCAGGTGGTCGAGAGAGCTCGTCCACGCGACCGCGAACGCGCCTGCCGAGAGGCCCGCGAGCACGAGCTGGACGCCAAGGTTGGAGACGGCACCCGATACCTGGCTCATGGCGCTGGAGTTGCCGACCAGGGATGCGAGCCCGGCGAGTAGCGACGCACCGAGCGCCGAGGCCCACGCCAGGGAGAGCACGGGCCGCAGGCCGTGAGTGCGGACCAGCGTCACCAGATAGCGCGATCCGAACGCGAAGGCGACACCCGCGAGCAACATACCCGCCTCGAGGAGCGGGAACTTCACGAACGGCGAGAAGGAGCTCGGCCGCTCCCAGTTGGCGACCACGGTCGCGGCGCCGAGCAGCCCCGCGAACGCCCCCGCGAGCTGCATCAGTGACGGCCGCCGCATGGCGAGCGACGCTGCTACGACAGCCAGCGCTCCCCATGCCGCGGTCGTGAAGAACAGCACCTCCGAGCCCGAAGGCGCGTCGGTGCGGCGGAACGCGAGCACCATCAGCGGAGCCACGGCGAACACGATGACGCCAGCCGCCGCGATTCCGACCGCATTCCGGGTCCCGATTCGATCGATCCGTCGCTTGCTCGGCAGGCCCGAGAACGCCAAGACGACCACCGACCCGACGGCGAGTGCGATCGCTACGAGCGCGGCATCGGGAAGCTGGTCGACAACGACGCTGCTCGCCGAGAACCACCCCGTAGCAGCGACGGCAGCGACTATGAGGATGAGGATGTCGATGAACGACAAGAAGTGCTCGCTTCCGTTCGCGCCGAGGGGAGGAAGTCCCTAGGAACTTCCTCCCCCCCGGCACGGGCAATATGCAGGTCAGCCTACTTGTTGTGGCAGACCTCGCACACGCCGCGATTGTCGAGACGGAGCAGTGCCGACGGGTCGCCTGAACCGGAACGACTCACGAAGTCCGCGACGTCGTCACTCGGGTCAACAGCGTACTCGTTCGCCCAGCCCACCATCTTGGCCGCAGTACCGTGTGCACGGTGGCACGTCAGGCACTCGAGCCAGTCCGAATCGGTGTTGGAAGCCGTCGGACCCTCGCCGAGATCGTGATCCAGCGGAAGCGGGTTGGCCGTGACGATCATCGACTCCCAGTCAGGACCGTTGTAGTTGGACAGCGGCACGTTCATCGGGTGGCGATGGCGCTTCTTGAAGCCGCCGCCGTCACCTGCGTTGTACGTGGAGTCCTCAGACCCGTTCTGACCGTTGTACGTGGCATGACAGCCGGCGCACCAACCGCTCATGCCCTTGTCCGGATTGACAACCGGCGTGGCAAGAGGCTGGTTCGCGCCGTCCAGCACGCTGTAGCCCTTGGCGTACTTGGCGTTGGTGTAGTTCGGCTCGTAGGCAGGGTAGGCGATGTGGAGACGGAAGCCTCCGGTCGGCCACCCGGTCTCGTTGGAGGAGACCCAGCCATTGGGGTTCGGGTCGAGCGGGCTACCCGGACCGGTGCTCGCACCAGTCTGCTCGTAGCCACCGACCTTGTTGCCGAACACGACCGCCTTCAGGATGCGGTAGTTGGCCGACCCGTGAGGATCGTGGCACGACGCGCAGTCCATCTTGATGGCGACGGTCTCGCCGGTGTTGGCCTCGGGATCCTGGCCGGTTGCGCCAGTCTTGCCCTGGCCGAAGTAGCCACCGCCGTAGGCACCCCACGACGAACCCTTGAACATGTGGGTGGTCGTCGTCGGCGTGGTGTCGACCGTGTCGAAACCGCCACCGTTGAGGATGCCGCCCTGAACACCGTACAGCGTGCCCTCGTAGATACCGCTCTGAACGTTAGTGTCCGCACCCTGGGTGCCATCACCGTGGCACGCATAGCAGAACTCGTACATCAGCGTTGCAGAAGTGGTCAGTAGGGCATCGTGCTGGATGTTCGGGTCGAAATTGTCCGTCCAGGTGATCGTGCTTATCGACGTGTGAGCGCGGTGACAACCGGCGCACGCATCGGTGTCCTGAACGTAGTTGCCGTGGATGGCGAAGTTCGCGAGTGCGACGGAGGGCACCAGAAGAGCGACCGCCGCGGCGAGAACCATCACAAATGCGATGCGCTTCAGCATGGCTACTCCTCTCCTCCCTCGGTGGCTTCTTCCATCCGTGACCTCCGAGCGCTGTAGGCAAGCAGACCGCCCACTGCGAGCACCGGCACGACGCCAAGCGTCGGGATCGAACCGGCCGACGGGATCAGGTGATCCTCGACGAACGGGTCGGACTTCGGCGGCGCAAGCAGGGTCTTCTTGCTGGCCCAGTACATCGAGCCGTTACCGATCCAGTTGTGCGTGCCGTCGGCAAGGATGAAGCCGTTGGCCGGCGCCTGGAGGTAGGTCAGGATGTTTGCTCGGGTATCCCACTTCATCGCCTTCGCAGGGCAGGTATAGACGCACGAGGGCTCATGAGCGAGCTCGGCTACTGCGCCACCGCTGATGGGGCTGATGAAGTTGCCGGTCGGGCTGTCTTTGACGGCCCTCGTCGGCAGCATTGCCTTGGTCGGATCGTCCGCACCGGCCTTGCCGAAGCACAGGGTGCACTTCTGCATGTGAGGCTGAGGTGTGGTCTCCGAGCCGTAGAGCGTGTTGGAACCGGTGCCGATCTTGGGGTAGCCGCCGCGCTGGCAGCCGACCACACAGGGATAGCGGCCGTTAACCTTGCACAGGTCAGGCTGGCACTTCGACTGATCGACAGCCACAGCGCCGGTCGCTTCCTTCGTGATCGCCTTGAAGGGGCACTCAGGAGCACATGGAGGATCGGGGCAGTGCCAGCAGCTGTAGCGCTGGAAGGGGCCCATGTCGACCTTCTTCTGGCTCTTGATGCAGACACGCTGATCCGCCGCGACCTTGTGCACACCGGGGTCATCGGCGCGCATGTTCCACGTGCGCTTGCACGAGATCACGCAGCCGTTGCACCGCATGCACTTGTCGACGTCTTGCAGGATTGCCATCACGTTGCTCATCGTTCACACCTCCTTATATCTTCTCGATGCGGCAGAGGCAGGCCTTGTACTCAGGGATCGTCGTGTTCGCGTCCATTGCGTCGATGCAAAGGTCGTTCGCACGAGATCCTGTCGAGAGGCCCTTGTCACCCCAGTGCCACGGGATTGCCACCACACCAGGAGCGACACGCTGGTTCTCCGTGGTGCCGGTGCCGACACGTGCCTGGAAGCCCTCGCCGTACGCAGCACGGGACAGGTTCGGATCGGAGTCGAGACGGTCGTTGGCGTAGCCGTCCGTACGGGCGGTGACGATCTTGACCCAATCTCCGTCCTTGATGCCGGCGTTGCGCGCATCGACTGCATTCAGCTCGATCCACGGAACCGGCTCCTGCTCCACGTTGTACGGGTTGTTGCGGGTGATCGGACCACCCTGGAAGTGCTCGACGCACCGGATGGTGGTCAGCACAAGCGGGTAGGTCGATGCGGCAACGTCGCGACCGGCGACTGTTGTGTCGGCGGGGACGAGGTCCCACGCGGCCGTGTTCTTGGTGTTACGACCCCACTTGGCAAGTGAGCGGACACCGTTGCTGGTGACGGGATCGGGCGACTCGTAGGGCTCCGTGTGCGCCGGGAAACGACCGGCGTACGAAATGGAGCCGACGAAGTGCGGGCTCGCCGTCGTGTTCGCAACAACGAGGTCCGGGCGGTCGGCCAACTTGTGGATCGTGCGGTACCAGCGCGGGTAGTTGAAGGCGCTCGTACCGGTGGGCGGGTTCGCCGTGCTGGTGAACAGACGGCTGCATGAGTCGAGACCCATGAAGAAGTCCTGAACGTCTCCGGGAACCTCATCCACCGCAGTTCCGGGGTTCGCTCCGTTGTTGTTGTACAGGACTCGACGATTGACGAGCCACGCATAGCCCCAACCCGGAGACGCCAGCGTGCCGTTCGGGTCGCTGCGGTCGCGACTCTTCGCCCGGTTGTTGACCGGCCAGTCAGCCTGACCCAAGTGCTTGTTGGTCGTGCGACCGGTCGAGTAACCGTTGGTGTAGATCCACAGGGTGCCACCGCTCGCCGATGCCGTGCAGAGCTCACGGTACATAAGTTCTGCAACAGCCTCCGAACCGGTGACCGTGGTCGTGCTGTAGGTGGTCGGGTTCGAGACGCTCACGCCAGGCGTGGTGATCTCAGCGCTCACAGAGGCCGCTGCGAAGCTCGCGGCACCACCCATGTACGGCGCACGGTACATCGCGTTGAACCAGCCCGCACCGAGGTGTGAGAACGCGCCGGCGGTGTCGAGCGCCTCAGCGAACCTCAGCAGCAGCTCGTTGTCGTCCTTGCTGCTACCGGGCGCGTTCGTGGCCTTGTAGCGCCACTGAAGCGTACGGCCCGAGTTCGTTGCCGAGCCGGCCTTCTCGACGTGGCTGCAGGATGGGATGAGATACGTGACGCCAGTCGGCTTGCGGTCGCAAGCGGCCGTCTCGTTCTCGAAGAGGTCCACGCAGACCAGCATGTCGAGGTTGCGCAAACCCTGGCGTACCTTACCCTGGTTCGGCTCGGTGACGGCGGGGTTCTGGCCCCAGACAACGGCTGCTGTGATCGTGCCCGCAATCATCTTGCGGAACATGGTGATGTGGTTGTCGCCCTGGCCCTTCGGCCACTTGGCATACCAACCGTCCATCTGTGCACGGGTCGGAGCGGCAGTAGTGTAGTCGCCGAACCACTTCTGGGTCATGTTCCAGAAGCCGCGCTGCTGCAGAGACATCGCCGCAGTGTTGTACGCGTCGTCGTACGACCCGTTCATGTTGGTCTTGTTGCCACTGCCGGAGAGCGGGGTGCCCCACAGCGCATCCATATAACGGCCGAAGGCGTTCGGGACGGTTGGGTACTGCTCGACGGGGTTGCCGGAGTAGCCCGGGATGTTCCCGTAGAGCACACCCATGTCCGTCGAGCCCTGGACGTTGTGGATGCCGCGGAGGGCGTTGATGCCGCCACCAGCGCGCCCGTTGTTGCCGAGGAGCGTCTGGATCTGTGCGAAGAGCTTGACGTTCTCGCCACCGTAGGTGTGCTGCGTGATGCCCATCGCATAGAGCATGGTCGTCGCGCGGTACCCGGGGTCGGTGGGGATGTTCGTCGTGCTGCTGCAGCGGCTGTTGGCGATGAAGGCGTCCGCAACGTACTGGATGTCGCCCTCGGTGCATCCGCAGATCGAGGCGGCCTCGGCGAGCGTGTACGGCGCAAGGTGATCCTTCATGGCCTGGTAGACGGTCTTGAACGTGCCGGCAGGGGCCCCACCCGGATCGCCAGCCGCGATGGTGACCGACGTGTTGATGTCAGTCGACTTCAGCGGGAACGCGGAGATCGTGGAGGCATCTGGACCGGCGGCCGTGGTCAGGCCAGTAGAAGCGGCCACTTTGGCGCGGACGTAATCCGTGCCGGCTGCGTTCACCAGGAATCGGGAATCAGTGTACTTCGAGTTGAACGGTACGGGAGTGGTGTTTGTGCTCGCCGCTCCCGTGGTGCCGTCGGTGAAGAACGTACCGTTGCCGGTCTGGTTCAGGTAGTTGAAGAACGCCGTCTTGGTGGCGGCCGGGATCGTGCTCGTCGGCGACTCCATCTGATCGATGATGTACTTCATCAGAGCGTTGCCGAAGGCGATGTCGGTGCCGGGACGGATTCGGATGAACCTGTCCGCCTGAAGAGCGGTGCGGTTCTTCCGCGGGTCGATGACGATGAGCTTGGCCGGCGTCTTGTTGGCGCGGGCCGTGCCAGGGAAGAACTGCCCCGGGAAGCGGGCGCGGTTGATGTGCGCCATGCAGGCCGGGTGGTTCTCGGAGGGGTTAGCTCCCCAGATGACAACAGCAGTCGCGTTCGCGATGTCCGCCCAGTGGTTGGTCATCGCTCCTCGACCGAAGGCGGCGGCCAGACCGGCCACCGTGGAGCTGTGTCATATACGGGCCTGGTGCTCGACGTTGCTCGTACCGAAGTTCGCGATGATCTTGCGGTACAGGTAGTTCGACTCGTTGTTCATGTGCGACGAGCCGAAGAACGCAACGCTCTTGCTGTTGCCGGCGGCCCAACCAGTAGTATCGACCGCGCGAGCGGCGATCATCCCGGTGGAGATCTCACTCAAGGCCTGGCTCAGCGTAATCTTGCCCCAGTTCCCATTGCCGGTCCGCTTGTAGGCAACCTCGGGAATGCCTGGGTCGTACGCAAAGACGTTGTCCGAGGAGCCATCCATGTTCTTGTTGGGATGGGTCCCCGGCCACGCGCCGATCCTGCGCGAGTTCTTGACGAGCTGAATGGTGCCCGCACCCTTCGCGCACAGACCGCCGCTGTTCATCGGCGACTCGAAGTCGCCGTAGATGTCGACGACCGAGCCGTCTGACACCAGAGTCACGACGCGCTGACCGCAGCTCGCTGAGCAGTACGGACACGTCGTCGTGTAGATCTTGTAGGCCGGATTATCTTCATATGCGAGCGCCTGTTCGGCGCCCCAGAACTCGAAGGCGCATCCGGCCACCGTTGCGGCAGCTGTAGCCTTCAGGAAATCTCTACGTGAGAGACCTCCCTGGCCACTCTGCCCGGTGTCCAACTCCGCCATTACTGGTTCCTTCCAGTGACTGACAGGACAAAACCCTTCCCGGCAACTCCCTCGAACCGCTGTGGCAAGCGGCACGGGCAGCGATCACTGGCCTCCTTTCGAGCTGCGCGTCAGAGGGTTCCGGGGAAAAGGAAAGAGCCGGTCACAGCACCGCAAACCAGCGGTTCTGAACCGACTCCGTAGCAACTCATTTGCGAGTCTCCCTTACCCCGTGGGATGTGCCACACCGTCAGGCGTCGATAGCCGGTCGACAACCCGCGGCGCGTCTCCTTTCCACTGGGAGGCGCTTCGGTTTCCCTTGGCACCCTAACGGCCTGGGGGCCATGGCGTGATGTCCGGCACGCTGTAGGCCGAGAGGCTCGGAGACTCCGTATTCCCTTGCTTCCAGCTCTTTAGCAACTTCTATGCCTCTGAGCAGGAAGTCTGGTCCAATCGCTTCAATTCGTTCGGCGGTCGGACGGCCAGCGAACAGAGCTTGTAACGATTGTTACGATGAAGCTACACCTGAGCTCACGCAGCTGTCAACGATTATGTTGTCTGAACGAATCGCTAATACTGCATCAGGGACTCGGATACGGCATCACATGCCGCTGTCGCGCATCCCGCCACATGAGCCGATCAGTCTCAGGCTTGCTTGCGACTCGCGATGAACATCCTCGAATCGATGACCCTGATCTCGTGCGTCATTGCCATCGACGTCAGCTCGCCGTCGTCGGTCAACAGCGCCTTGGCACGCTCGCCCATCACGAGATAAGCGGCCTGCTCCTCGGTGCTGGTGAACCGGTCGCGGACGACCGCCGCGTCCGACGGCGAGTACTCCTCGAGGTGGATTACCTCGCCCAGATCCACTTCGTCGACGACCCTGCCCTCGTACTTCGCACGGTCGAACTCGGGCGCGACGAATCGCGAGCGCTTGTGAGCCAGCAGAGCGACCTGCTCGGCTGCGATCAGCGCGTCGACGAATTCGGGAGTGACCACGTAGCGCTTCTTGCGGCGCAGCAGCCACCACAACGGCGGGATCAGCAGGAGCAGAAGGAGCAACCACAAGTATGGGCTGCGAGCGAGGGCACCCGCTGAGGGAACCACGGCCGCGGGCCACTCCCACACCTGGACCTGGCCGTTGACCCGGTCGCTGATGTAGATGCGCTGGTCGGGACCGACCGCCAGACCGTTGGGGAAGTTGAACTGCCCGGGGCCGAAGCCCTGCTGCCCGAAAGAGACCACCGTCTTGCCCTCGGGTGTGTACACCGTGACGTTGTGCGCGAGCGCGTCCACGACGTAGACGCGGTTCTTGGTGTCGACATCGATGCCTCGGGGCACGCCGGAGGTATTGATGAACCGGACGAACTTGCCGTCCTTGTCGAAGGCCTGGACACGGCGGTTGTCGCCGTCGGAGACGAAGACCGTGCCGTCGGAAGCGATGGTGATACCCGCGGGGAAGTAGAACACCCCGGGCTGGGTCTTGGGATCGTTGACCTGAGCGGTCTTCCCGACCATCTTCTCGACTTTGGTGCCGTCCTTCGACAGCCGGACGATCCGGTGCTTGTCGGTCTGGCCGACGTCGGTGATCCAGCTCTGGCCGTCCGCAGCCGCGTCGAGCGCCAGCGGAGTCCAGACGTTCTTCATCGTCTTGGGCTCGATCTTGCGCCGATACTGGCCGTCGAGCGAGAACACATAGATGGCGCGCAGGCGACGGTCGGTCACCCAGATCTCGTCGCCGACCGATGCGACGTTGACCGGTGCGCGCAGCCTCGTCTCCTTGCCGTCCGTTATCGCCGAGAACGCCGACTTGAACTCGCCGGTCCGGGCGAAGCGGGAGATCTGCCGCTTGTCGAAATCGGCGACGTACACGTCGCCGTTGCGCGCCACGGCCACGCCGAGCGGCGAGCTAAGCGCATTCTTGCCGTTGCCGTTGATCGAGAAGACGTAGGTGGGCGGCGCTTCTGTGGCGCCTTGAGGCAGCGTGGCGATCGTAGGCAGCCCGCGGTCGCGGGTCAGGAACCATGTCGTGAGGCCGACGGCGGCCAGAAGCAGTACCAGGATCGCGAGGATCCACAGCTTCTTGCGGCGTTCCTTGCGAGTCAGGCGGTCGTTGGCCGCGATCCGGTCGCGATCTTCCACTAGTCCACCTGCTTCAGTCGCGCGGTCGCCTCAGCGTTGCCGGGTTCGACCGCGAGCGCTTCGTTGTACGCCTTCTTGGCCGCGGCGGGCTTCTTCAGCTTCACGTAAGCGTCGCCGAGGATGATCCAGCCCTGCACGTCCTTGGGGTCGACGGCGACTGCGATGCGAGCCTCGTCGCGCGCCTTCGCGGGGTCCTTCACGATCAG
>CAYHCN010000051.1:0-9111 GCA_964354945.1 uncultured Eubacteriales bacterium | reverse complement strand
GTGGCCATCGGCGTGTACTGGGACTTGCTGCTCCAGTTCACCAACCCGTTCTCGACCGCGCTCGCGAAGATCGTGGGAGCGTAGATGTCCGACCTTGCCCGGATAGCCCCCGAGCTCCTCGTGCTGGTGGCGGCGGCGTGCGCACTATTCGCCGAGTACGTGCCGGGCCAGCAGCGCATGGCCGCGCTGTTCGGCGCCGTCGGCGGCTCACTCGCCGCCGTGGGCGCGGCGGTCCTCCCGCTCGGGACGGCGTTCGGCGGCATGCTCGTGTTCGACGGGCCCGCTCGCTTCGTGCGGGTGCTCGCCGCCGCCCTCGTGGCGGTGTGGTGTCTGTGGGTGTTCGGACGCGGTATCGAAGGCGGGGAGCGCGAGGCCGTGGCGCTCGCGCTATTCTCGACCGCGGGCGCGTTGTTCATGGCCTCAGCTGCCGAGCTGATGACGCTGTTCCTGGCTCTCGAGATCTCGACGATGCCGGCCTACATCCTCGTCGGCTACCGCCGAGGCGACATCCGCAACCTCGAGGGTGCGCTCAAGTACTTCCTCATGTCGCTGCTCACGAGCCTGATCGCACTGTATGGGTTCTCGTTCGTCTTCGGGCTTGCGGGGACCACGTACTATGCGGGCTTCGGCGGTCTCGCCCGCGCCGAGGGACTCGGCCTGCTCGCCGCGACTCTCGCGCTCGTGGGGATGTCGGCCAAGCTCTCCGCGGTGCCGTTCCACTACTGGGCTCCCGACGCCTACGAGGGCGCGTCGCCCATCACCGTCGCGTTCGTGTCGACCGTCCCAAAGCTCGCCGGGGCGATCGCCCTGGTGCGGCTGCTGGGCGCACTTGCCGAGGGTGTGCCGACGCTCGCGTTCGTCGTCGCTGCCTTGGCGCTGCTCTCCATGGTCCTGGGCAACCTCGCTGCGCTGAACCAGACCGATCTCCGACGGCTCATGGCCTACTCGGGCGTGGCGCACACCGGCTACCTGCTTGCGGGTGCGGTCACCCTCACTGCGGCCGCATACAGTTCGTCGATCTTCTACGCCGTGGCGTACTCGATCCCATCGATGGTCGTGCTTCTCGTCGCCGCCGAGGAGGGCCCGCTCATGGAATCGTGGGCGGGGTTGTCGTCGCGCCGAGGGCCGACGGCGTGGGCCGTCGTCGTCGCACTGATGTCGCTCGTGGGCGTTCCGCCGCTCATCGGCTTCTTCGGCAAGCTGTACGTGTTCAGCTCGGCGGTCTCGGGGGGCTACGCCTGGCTCGCAGCTGTCGGCGTGCTCATGAGCGTCGTTTCCGCGGGGTACTACCTGCGCATCGTGAGGACGATGTTCTTCGCACCCGAGCCGACCCCAGTCGTGCAGGTGCCCCGGTCGATGACCGCATCAGTGGCTGTCGGCCTGCTCGTGGCTGCGACGATCGGGCTCGGCATCGCCGCGGGACCCGTCCTCGCCTGGCTCGGCGTCTTCGCCTAGGGCCCCATCGGCGATCCTCGGCTCGGCCGATTCGGCGCTGCGATACCCCCTGGTGCATTTGAGCAGGGGTTGGACGCTGTGTGCTGTTTTGGTGGAGCGCCTGCTCAACGTCATCAGATGCTGGTAAGACGGGTATGGACGTTGCTGAGTAAGGCAGGACACATCACCTCTTGCAGAGGAATCGCAGATGAGCGACCAGTTCGATCACCCGAGCACTCCCTCGCCCGACGCCCCGGGTGCCAACCCGCAGTGGGATGGCGAGGACCGTCGTATCTACGCCCATACCGAGCCCAGCGCATCCGAGGGCGAGGACCTGGCCTGGACGGCCGACCCGGCCGAGCATCTCGGCCACGACGTTGCGCCCCCTCCCCCACAGCGCGTTGTGACGGGACCTCTCCCAGTCTGCGACTACACGTCAGACAGCGACGTGCCGTGCGAGGAGCCAGTTCAGGAGAAGCGGTGGTCGAGCACGGCGGTGATCGTTGCCGCGAGTCTCGGCGCACTGGTGGGCGGGGTGCTGGTGGCCGCTGCT
The DNA here is from genome assembly GCA_964354945.1 of uncultured Eubacteriales bacterium. GTDB lineage: Bacteria > Actinomycetota > Coriobacteriia > Anaerosomatales > CAVXGS01 > CAVXGS01. Next base: position 7,124 of record CAYHCN010000051.1, on the reverse strand, counting down.
GCACTCTGGCTGCTTTCGGGCATCCCCGCGCTGCGCAACATCCAGACCCCTCAGCGGACTGCCACGACGGCGTCGGTCCGCATCAACCCGAACACCAACGAGGACCGTGCGGTGGCCGTGGCCTCCAAGGCACAGCCGTCCGTAGTCAACATATCCCTCCGGCAGGCGGGCACCGATCCGTTCACCGGCCAGCAGTTCACCCAGGAGGCCGGCAACGGTAGCGGCGTCATCATCCGGCCCGACGGCTACATCCTCACCAACAACCACGTGGTCGAGGGCGCCTCCGAGGTTGTCGTGACGTATGGCAACCAAGACAAGGTCGCCAGGGTCGTCGGCACCGACCCGCAGACCGACCTTGCCGTGATCAAGATCGACGGCAGCGGCTATCCGGCGGCCGAGATCGGCACATCGAAGGGCCTCAGGGTCGGCCAGTTCGTGCTGGCGATCGGAAGCCCCTTCGGGCTGGACAAGACCGTCACCGAGGGCATCATCTCTGCGCTTCAGCGCAGCGAGCGTGCCCAGCGCAGCCGCGGGACCGGTGTCACGACATACACCGATCTCATCCAGACGGATGCGGCGATCAACCCCGGCAACTCCGGGGGTGCGCTCGTCGACGAGACGGGGAAGCTCATCGGCATCAACACGCTGATCGCAACCGACGGCCAGGCTCAGCAATCGGCGGGCATCGGCTTCGCGATTCCCATCGACTTTGCCCGGCAGGTCGCCGACCAGCTGATCCAATCCGGGAAGGCGACCCATCCTTACATGGGCGTCTCGCTTCAGACCGTCGACGAGCAGCTCGCGCAGCAGCTCGGCATGGTGCAAGGCGGCGGGGCACTGGTGCGCTTCGTGGATCCCGGATCGCCCGCAGAGTCCTCGGGGCTCAAGCGCGGGGACGTCATCACCAGGATCGGTGACCGCGATATCGCGAGCACCGAGGACGTGTTCGCCGCAGTCCGGGAGCACAAGGTGGGGGAGTCCGTACCCTTCGAGGTCGTACGCGGGGAGCAGACCAAGAGCGTCGACATCACCCTCGGCTCAGACCAGGCCCAGTGAAGCTCGCCGTCGTCGCGGTCGGCAAGCTCAAGGAGCCCTACTTCCGCGACGCGGCCGACGAGTACCTCAAGCGGCTGACGCCCTACGCCCGCGTCGATGAGATCGAGGTCGCCGACCGCGACCTTGGCCGCGGTGAGGAACGCGGGCGTGCCGAGGAGGGCGCGGACATCCTGCGGGCGATCCCCGAGGGCGCGCACGTCGTCCTGCTCGACATCGGCGGCCGCGAGCGGTCCTCCGAGGAGATCGCCGGATGGCTCGACGAGCACGCGCTGCACGGGCGCAGCTCGCTTGCGTTCGCGATCGGCGGCGCCTCGGGCGTTGCACCCGAGGTCACGGCCCGCGCGAACGAGCGGCTGTCGCTCGGCCGCATCACCCTCCCGCACCAGCTCGCCCGGGTGGTCCTTCTGGAGCAGCTCTACCGGGCGTTCCGGATCAGCCGAGGCGAGCCTTACCACCGCTAGCGCCCCTGCGCACTGCCGCTCGGCGCGTTCGGCGGGCTACCGGCGCTTGAGGTCGCGCCCGGCGGCCATCGCAGCCCGGCCCCCCTGTCCCGCCGCGAGCACGATCTGCTTGCCGAAGAGGTCCGTCACGTCGCCCGCTGCGTAGACGCCCGGAGTGGACGTCTGCTGGTCCTTGCCCACGACGATCTCGCCCTTCTCGTTCAGCTCGACCAGCCCCATCGCGAACTCGCTCGCGGAGATGGCGCCACTCTCGATGAACACGCCCTGCGCCCGGATGCGCTCCTCGGTGCCGTCGACCTCGAGAACGAGCTCGCTGACCCCACCGTCGCCCTCGATCCGTATCGGCCTGCCACCGAAGCGCGTTTCGACCCTCGGTTCGGCGGCAAGCTTCTCGAGAACCGCATCCGGAGCGATCACGGGCGTCTTGTTCACGAGGATCACCTTGGACGCACCGACGGTCGCGAGCTGGAGGGCCGCATCGGCAGCGGACTCGCCCGGTCCGACCACGACGACCTCCTTGCCGGAGAAGAACGGTGCGTCGCAGGTGGCACAGTACGACACGCCCCGGCCGAGCAGCTCGTCCTCGCCGGGAATGGAAAGGCGATTCACGGCTCGGCCGGTCGCGATGATCACGGCGCGTGCTCGCAGGGACAGCCCCTCCCGCGTGAACACCTCGAAGCCGTCCTCGGCGGGCACGATTGCGTTCACCAGCTTGCCGTCGAAGCAGTCCACGTCGAACTGCGAGACGTGCTCGCGGAAGTGCTCCACGAGCTCAGGTCCGCTCACGAGCTGCCAGCCGATGTAGTTGTCGACGTGTTTGGCCCACATGGCCTGCCCGCCCATCGTACCGGCGACCACCGCGGTGACGAGTCCCTGACGGGCTGCGTAGACGGCCGCCGAGAGCCCCGCCGGACCGGCCCCCACGATGACGACGTCGTACATGTCCTTGGCATCCGTGCTCGCGACCATCTGGTGGCCTTTCCCTGGCGCGTGCGGCTCGCTCTGTGACTTCATAGCATCCCACCACGGCATGAGAATGCACCACACACACCCCCGGCACGACAGAACGTGCAAGGAACTTGCTTGTAGTCGACGGCGGCGAGTCAGCGTTTCAACGGACGGCACGGAGCGGGTGAGGACGGTCGAGGTCGTGAAGGCTTTGCACGCGCAGGTCGCGGGTGTCGGGGTGACCAGAGCCCTCGCGCTCGTGGCTGCGCTCGTGGTAGTGCTCGCCGCCGCTGGCTGCACCGCGACGAAGGTACCCGCACCGGGATCGTTCGAGCCTCGGCCCGCGAGCGAGCTTGCCTCCGACGCGGCTCCCGGAGCCTTCGACACGCCGACGGGCCTCACCAACTTCCGTCTTGGTCGCCCCCACGAGGATGTCCGAGCGGGCGCTCTGGTGGTGCGTCTCGCGGAGCTGGGCAACGGGCCGCTCGACGACATCGAAGACGGTCCGAAGCTCGAGCCGTCGGAGTGGACCACGCGGCTGAGCCTTCGGATCGTCGTCCGCAACGCGGGCTCCGAGCCGGCTACGGTCACGCTCAGCCCGGACTGGTTGCTCGTTCACGACGGCAAGGGACACCACCGTCCCCCCATCGGAGGTGCGGAAGACCTCGTCGTCCGGGGGCTTGCCAAACGTCCGGTATCCGATACCGGCCCTGTCAAGGGCCCGCACAAGCTTGAGCCCGGCGGGGAGCTCGAAGTGCTGCGCTCGTTCGTCGTGCGCAAGGACGATCGGACGCGGACGCTGTGGGTCGCCTACCGCTTGAACGACGACACGCTCGTGCGCTTCCGCCTCGAGCCTTCGAACCCGCCGCCGTTCTAGTACGTCGCTCGGTGATCGCCCCGTCCCGTCGGGCGACGGCGCACCAAGCGTCGCCGGACCGTCATCCTCTCGGCACGAGCTCGCCACTCCCAGTGCCTATGGTGAAGAAGGACCGCACTCACAAGAGCGAGCAGGGGGTAGCGAACATGTCGGTCAAGCGGCTTGTCGCGATCGGGTTCATCTTCGTCATCGCCACGGCGGCGTGGTTCGCTCTCGGTCTTTCGGTTGTGGTCAGGACTCAGGCCAAGGACACGGTTCTCGGGGAGGCCGTGGCGGGGCTGTGGGGGACCGAGCAGACACAGAAGGCACCGAGCTTCCGCGGGCGGACCGCGAGCGGGCCGGTAGCTGTGGAGCTCGTGGGCAGTGACGTCGGAGCGAAGTTCCGGCTGGACCAGCGCCGCAAGGGCCTGCTGTGGTACGCCACGTACGTCGTGGACTTCTCGGGGGCGTACTCGGTCTCGAACCCCACGACCTCGACGGTGCAGGGCGCCATGGTCTTTGCGTTTCCCAACGCATCGGGTCTCTACGACGGATTCTCTGTCACTGTGGGCGGCCGGGAGGTCCCGGTCAGCTACCGCGATGGCGCCGCCTCGGCGCAGTTCGACCTGCCACCGCGGTCGACCGCGCCGGTCAAGGTGAGCTACCGGACCAACGGCCTGAACCGCTGGACCTACGTGCCCTCGCCGAACGGCGTGGCGGTCCTGAGGGATTTCACGCTGGCGATGCGGACCGACTTCACCAAGGTGGACTACCCGGACAACGGCGTCTCGCCGACAAGCCAGCCATCGACCCCTAGCGGCCGTGTGCTCGTGTGGCACTACGACCGAGTGGTGAGCGGTCGCCCGATCGGAATCATCATGCCCCGGCCGCTGAACCCCGGCCCGATCGTCTCGCGCATCACCTTCTTCGCCCCGGTCTCACTGCTGTTCTTCTTCGCAGCGCTCGTGATCCTGACGGCGACGGGTGGCGCGAGACTGCATCCGATGCACTACCTGTTCCTCGCGGCAGCGTTCTTCGCGTTCGACCTGTTGCTCGCGTACCTCGCCGACCAGATCAACATCAACGTCGCCTTCGCGATCGCAGCGTCGGTGTCCGTACTGCTCGTAGTGGCGTACCTGCGGGTGGTCATCGGGTGGAACCGTGTGCTGGTCGAGATTGCCGTCAGCCAGTTCGTGTTCCTCGTCCTGTTCTCCTACAGCTTCTTCCTGAAAGGTCTCACCGGGCTGGCCATCACGATCGGCTCGGTACTCACCTTGGCGTTCTTCATGTGGAAGACCGCCGGTGTCGACTGGAACACGGTCTTCGCGAGGACCGATCGACGCTTGCCGGCGCTGCCCGGCGACTACTCTCCGCCCTCGGCAGAACCGACACCGACGCAGGTCCCTCCGAGCTAGCCGAGTCGCGGACGCCTTCGACGGCTCGCGGGCCCTCACGCCTTTGCCGCTACCTGCGGCGCGGGGTACCATGACTGCCCACGTCCGCGCCGCCGCAAGGAGTCGCTCCCTCGTGAAGGACCTCGTAGCCGGGCTCGTATCCGACGCTACCGCTGCAGCTGTCGCGTCGGGCGCGATCCCTCTTGCCGAGATACCCGCCGCCGAGCCGGAGCGCCCCCGCGACCCGAGCCACGGCGACTGGGCTACGAGCATCGCGCTGCGCAGCGCCAAGGCTGCGGGCATGAAGCCGAGAGACATCGCCGAGATCATCGCCGCCCGCATCGCCGAGCACCCCGACATAGCATCGGTCGAGGTGGCCGGTCCCGGGTTCATCAACCTGCGGCTTGCCCCGTCGGCCCTGCAGCGCGTGCTGCGGGAGGCGCGGGAGCAAGGAGCGGACTTCGGGCGCGTGGACGTAGGAGAAGGCCGACGTGTACAGGTCGAGTTCGTCTCGGCGAACCCCGTCGGGCCGATGCACGTTGGACACGGACGGTGGGCCGCGCTCGGCGACGCGATGGCGCGGGTTCTCGAGCACGCCGGGTGGCGGATCGAGCGGGAGTTCTACGTCAACGACGCCGGCAACCAGATGGATATCTTCGCGAAGTCGGTAGCGGGTCGATACCTCGAGCTGTGTGACCGCGAGATCGACTTTGAGGACGACTGGTACCGCGGTGCCTACATCATCGAGATCGCTCGCGAGATCCTGGATGTCGAAGGGCAGATCTGGGCCGACGCTAGGCCCGAGGACCGCGAGGCGCACTTCAAGGAGCGGGCGTACACACAGGTGCTCGCGCATCTCCAGCACGTGCTCTCCGACTTTGGCGTGGACTTCGACGTGTGGTTCTCCGAGCGCACGCTCCACGAGACCGGTCCCGACGGCCAGACCGCGATCGAGCGGGCCATCGATGACCTGCGCGGGCGCGGCTACATCTTCGATCACGAGGGCGCGATCTGGTTCAGGTCGACCGGATTCGGCGACGACAAGGACCGCGTACTCAAGAAGTCCGACGGCAACTACACCTACTTCGCCGCCGACATCGCGTATCACAAGAACAAGTACGACCGCGGTTTCGACCGCGTCATCAACATCTGGGGCGCCGACCACCACGGCTACGTGCCGAGGATGAAGGCCGCTGTCGCTGCGCTTGGCCACGAAGGCCAGCTCGACGTGGTCATCGGCCAGCTGGTGAACCTGTTCCGCGCCGGCGAAGCGGTCCGGATGAGCAAGCGCACTGGCGAGATGGTCACCTTCGAAGAGCTGGTCAGCGAGGTCGGGCGCGACGCTGCCCGCTACTTCTTCCTCCAGCGCTCGAGCGACCAAGCCCTGGACTTCGACATCGAGCTCGCTCGCCGCCAGAGCAACGACAACCCCGTCTACTACGTGCAGTACGCCCACGCCCGTATCTGCTCGATCCTGCGCAAGGCAGCAGGCCGCGACAGTTCCGACGATGCGGTCAACATCGCGTCGCTCGCCGCCGAGATCGTCCCACCCGACGCGGATCTGTCGATGCTCTCCACCGAGGCCGAGCTGTCGCTCATGCGCAAGCTCGCGGAGTTCTCGGAGGTGGTCGAGTTCGCTGCGCTCGAGCTTGCGCCGAACCGGCTCACCCGCTACGCCGAGGACCTCGCTGCGGCGTTCCACCAGTTCTACACCCAGTGCCGGGTGGTGAGCGACGACAAGGAGCTCACCGCCGCCCGGCTGTACGCCGTCGACGCGCTCCGCAGCGCGCTCGCCGCTGTGCTGGGGCTTCTCGGCGTCTCAGCCCCCGAAAGGATGTAGTCGATGGCTGCCAAGCCCTCCGCCCCTCGGCCGCCGGCCGTCCCCGACCAGCGCACCGCCCACGACCTCACTGCGGTGCTCCCGATGACCGCCGAGGTACGCCACGGGCACCTGTACATCGGCGGCGTCGACATGGTCGAGCTGGCCAGAGAGACCGGCACCGCCGTCTACGTGATGGACGAGGCGACCATCCGCAATCAGCTTCGCGAGTACGTGAAGTGGACGAGCTATCACTGGCCCGACGTCGATGTCGTCTACGCGGGCAAGGCGTTCATGTCTGTGGCGATGTGCAAGCTCGTCGCCGAGGAAGGGGCGTGCCTCGACGTCTCGAGCGGCGGGGAGCTGGCATTCGCGCTGCGCGCCGGCTTGCCGATGGAGCGCATCTACGTTCATGGCAACAACAAGACGCCCGACGAGCTCCGCGAGTGCATCGACGCGAAAGCCGGCCGCATCGTGGTCGACTCGTTCGAGGAGATCGAGCGTCTCTCGGCGATCGCTACGGAGATGGGTGCCGAGCAGAAGGTCCTCATCCGCGTGACGCCCGGCATCCAGGCCGACACGCACGCCTA
>CAYHCN010000050.1:0-9139 GCA_964354945.1 uncultured Eubacteriales bacterium | reverse complement strand
GACGATCGCTCCGTGCTTGGCGGTCTCCATGTACGGCGCCACCATCTGGCACAGCCGGAACCCGGCGAACACGTTGAGCTTGAAGGCCCACTCGAACTTCTCGAGCGGCATGTCGAACGGCTGGGGCCCACCGCCCCCCGCGTTGTTCACGAGGATTGTGGGCGGTCCGAACGCCTGAACCGCTTTCGCGACCAAGGCCGCTCGGTCGTCCTCGTTGGTGACGTCGCAGGCGATTGAGACGGCTTTGCCGCCCTTCGCCGTGATACCGTCCGCGACCTTCGCCGCGGTGTCCGCATCCAGATCGCTCACCACCACCGAGGCGCCCGCCTCAGCGAAGATTTCGGCGATTCCCTCGCCGATTCCCGCGCCCGCGCCCGTGACGATGGCGACCTCGCCATCGAGCCGGAACAGCTGCTCCACTGCCATGCTCTTCTCCAATCACCCTGCGGTGAGCTCGCACCGCTGCTACCAAAGCCGCCCGCCCAGCGGCGGGTGAATCCCGGTGACTCGGTGACCGCTAGGGCCCCGACACGGTGGTCGACGATGTGGCCGAAGCTGCCGGCCGGTGACACCACGTGCACGTCTCACCGGAGAACGCGCGATGGCTCGTGGGCATCGGCGGCTCGCCGCCGATGCGATGGCAGTACAGACAGTTGGCGAAGGCACCCGTCGTGGGGTGGGTGATCTCGGGCTTCGCCTTCTTGGATTCGCCCGCGGGTCTGGGCTGCTTACTCTCCATCGGCGGACTGACCTCGTGGCAGAACGAGCACCGCTCGTAGCCACGCTGGAGATGCGTCTTCGGCATCCCCAGGTCCTGCGCAGGATCGCCGTGACACAGAGGGCAGCGCGCGTCACCCATCGTGACGGAGTGCGGTACTGCGATGACGTTCATCGGCGCGTGGCACGACGTGCAGTCGGTCTTGGCGAAATTGCGATGCGTCACCGGCACGGTGTTCTCGCGGGCGTTGTGGCAATCCGAGCACTTTGCACCCGAGCCCGTGACAGGGTGGGGCACGCCCATGCCAGGCATCTGTGCGGCTGCCGACTGCACGCGCGCCTCCATCGCCCACGCGAACAGCAGCGCCGCAACCACGAAGAACGCCAAGATGAGGCCGACTACCGCAGAGACTATCTTGTGCGTCATCGAGCCCTCCTTAGACCATGTCGAATCGCTCGGTATGGATCCGATCCGCCGAGACGCCGATCTCGGGCAGGGCCTTCTCCATCGCGTCCATCAGCGGCGTGGGGCCGCAGATGAAGTACTGGAAGTGAGTGCGGAGTCTCTCGGGCAGATGCCGGCGGAGGACGTCGGCGTTGATGAACCCGCGCTCTCCGGTCCAGCTGTCGCTCGGTCGGGCAAGCACTCGGACGACAGTGAGGCTGTCCATACGTGCGTCAAGCTCGTCGAGCTCGTCGTTGAACGTGAGGTCGCTCTCGTCGTTCGCACCGTAGAAGAGCACCACCGGACGGACGTCCTTACGCTCCTCCATCGCCAGAATCATCGCGTGCAGCGGGGTGATCCCGACGCCGCCGCCGATGAGTCCATAGCCCGCGCCCTCCTCACGGTCCATCGAGAACACGCCGTGTGGGCCGTCGACCCATGCGCGGTCCCCGGCGTTGACGTTCGGCACGACGCCACCCGACCAGTCACCGAGGTTCTTGATCGTGAATGCGATCTCGCCGTTGTCCATCGGGATATCGCCGTTCGAAGAGAGCGAGATCGGATGCATGGTCAGGGCAAACGGCGACCTGCCGAAGCCCACCCAGCCGAACTGGCCCGGTTCGAAGCTGAATCCGTGGTGGCCCACAGGCCGCAGTCGCACCGTGTGCGCGTTCCCGAGCTCCGCGCGGTTCTCGACGACCTCCCACGGCTGCTTCGACAGCCGTATCGGCCTGAACAGGCGGTAGCGCAGGAACATGCCCACGAACAGCGCGATGTAGAGGGCCCAGATCACCCGCATGGCGGGAAGCTGCGAGAAGCGACCCACGGCGAAGATGTGGATCGCCGCGAACGCGATGAGCGCCATCGCGAGGATGCCGTGGGTGGCCTGCCAGTACTCGTACGGTGTGCGCAGGCGCTTGCGGAGCAGCGATAGGCCCACGATCGCTAGTACGGCGAGGAACGTGACGGTGCCCATCCAAACCGGCCAAGGAGTGCCGCCCCACGGCACGAGTATCTGAGCCGTATACACGCGGGTGGCGATCAGCAATGCGGGGTGGAGGCATACGAGCACCAGCGCCGCGATCCCGATCTCGCGGTGGAACTGCAGGAGTGCGTCTTCTCCGAACGCGCCCGCGGGCCCGTCCACGCGAGAGACGAGCGCGAGTTCGACCGCCATGAGCGAGAGCCCGATGTAGCCGAATGCGGCGGCGAGGTTCACGAGGAAGAACGGCGAGCGCGCGGGTTCGATGAAGATCAGACCGACGACGAGCGGCAGCAGGACGAGCAGCACGTAGATGCCGAACCAGAAGACGCCCCGGATGATCAGTCGCACTCACACCACCCCCTTGGTTGTCCGGCAGGACTTGCAAGCACAGTCGTGCCTATTGCGTTACCATATGGTCGCTAAAATAAACCACTTGGTCAGAAAAATCGAGAGGGCAAGACAAAATCGGTCAGATACCTACAATCGAGGCATTCGAGCAGGCGACACCGGCGATGGGAAAGTGGATGTCCGAACACGAAGAAGGTATGCAGCCAAAGCGTGGCCGGGGGCGTCCGAGACTGGACGATCAGATGGTGCCCCTGATCCTGGACGCGTCGGAGAAGCTGTTCGCGCAGCGGGGCGTACAGAACGTCAGCGTTCGGGACATCGCCGCCGAGGCGGGCATCCCCCACTCCGCGATCTATCGCTACTTCTCCAGCAAGCACGAGATCATGCTGCGAGTGATCGAGCGCGGGCAGGGGCGGCAGTCCGAGCGTGACGAGAGCACGCGGGCGACCGGAACGACCATGCAGGGTGCAACCTCGTGGTTCATGGAGCACAGCCGTGGGTTGCTCGCGGTAGAGAGACAGCTCGCGCTTGAGGGCGAGACCCTGTCCTCGCTCGGTCTCGAGTACGAGTCGGGTTCTCGAAACCTGCGGGCGATGGAGTCGGACTACCCCTTCGAGCCGTGCACGGAACTCGAGCCGAGGGCCGCCCTTGCCGCGTTGATGGCCCTCGCGTTCGGACTCGGCTGTACAGAAACCTGGATCATGGACGCCGTCGGCCTCGAGGAGAGCGACCGGGATCACCTGCGGTCCCAGATGGATTGCCTCTTCGCCGGCATCATGAGGATGGGCCAAGAAGGCGCGCGCAAGGGCAACTCGTCGGGCGGCGAGAAGTCCACGGTCAAGGCCTCTAACGACCGCAAACAGAAGAAGAACGCCACCTAGCCGGCCTCTCCCCATCGCCCTGATCTACGGACCATTGGCTGAGATGTCGTCGGGCGAATCCGTGCTGCCGCCTGTCGTGCGGGGGGCCTGATCGGCCCACGTCCTTGAGCAAGACGCGGCGCTAGACCCGCTGCCGGCGCAGCCCCATGAGTGGGCCCAGCAGCAGGAGCAGCGTCTGCACTAGGTAGAGTCCGACCGCGACGAGCGGCGCGAACAGGGCGAGCAGTATTCCGAACGCGTTCACACCGATCGAGACCCAGCGCTGGCGGGTTATCACGCGCAGGAAGTCGTCTGCCACGTCGTCCACGAGAAGCTTCGGCTCGCTCGCGACGTAGATCATGAGCAGGCTCAACGTGACGGATGCCAGGAGCACGACCAAGCCGTAGATCACGACGGCCACCTTCACGTCGGGCTGCCCCAGGTGAGTGACCATCACGCTCGTAGCGAACGGCAGCATGCCGACGAACAAGAGCATGAGCAGGTTCGTCCCGTAGGCGGCGGTGTCCGAGGCCTTCATCACCTGCGTGAGTCGCGAGTGCGCGATCCACACGCCTCCGATGAACGCGAAGCTGATGAAGTAGCCCAGGAACGCCGCCCACTCCTCGGCGATCGACTTCAGGATGGGGGCGTCGGCGGGCGGGATCGGCAGCTCGAGCACCAGCAGCGTGACGGCGATGGCGAACACGCCATCAGAGAATGCGTTGAATCGGTCGAGCGGCGCGGACAAACCCCTTCGGTGGATCGTCTTGGCCTCGATCGCGTCCGACATCTTCGATCACCCTTCTAGCACTCAACAGATCCGGGCCATGGCGGCGGGCGGACTCCGGCGACGGAGAGCAGTGCGGGCACAGGGTGCGGGGGGACGCACCCTGTGCCCGCGAAGAGGCTTCTACTCCGCTTCGCTCTTCAGGTAGTCGTGGACGGCCTTCTTGTCTGAGATCTCGTGCATCTCGGCGGTGAGGGCACGACTCAGAAGCTCCTCCGGAGGGAGCACGTCCTCGAGCTCGGCCATTACCACGACGCCAGAGGCGCCGGCGTCGAGGGCTTCACCCATCTTGTGGATGTCCTTGCGGCCGAACCACTTGCTCATGTTGGCAACCAGGGCGCCGCCGGCCGCACCGGCGACCACCGGCGCGCCCAGCAGGAACGTGATCGGGAACGCGACGCCGATGACCGCACCGGTGGCGGCGCCCCACTCGGCACCGTGTGAGCGGCGGGGAGTGCGGGTGTTCACGATCTTGACCTTGCCGTCCTCTTCCTTGGTGAAGACAGCGGCCTCGTAGGCGCCGATCACGTGACGCTCGTGGAAGTTCTTCACTGCATCGAAGTCCGCCTCGGCGTCCACGAGCTCGCCGTAGGAACCGCCATACACCACATACGTCTTTTCGCTCATCCACTTCTCCTTCTCACACAGCTCGAGCAGGCCCTGTCGCCTCCTCGATCGCAGCCCCGCTCCGGCATCTTCGCCGCGATGGGTCCGGCAAACGGACCGGCTATCCGATTTGGATAACCGTTTGGTCTTGTAATTATTGACTCGCCTGCGCGTGGAGTCTATAAGGAGGGGCAAGTTTTTTGTAAACGTTTGTTCCGTTTAAAGGCACGCGTCGCATTCACGGGCGAGAACCTCGCGGCGAAAGCGGTCGTGACGAATGGGCGACTGAAGGGGCAACCATGGACGGTTCCACGAGCACGACGATGCCGCGGCCTCGAGTGATTCAGCACTTGACGCCGACGGAGCGCGCAGCGCGAGGCAAGGCTGCTCGCAACGACGTCCCGCGACGTCTGCACGCCGAATGGTCTCCCGCCCCCAACCGAGTCGACCCTGTCGAGCTGCTCGAACGGCAGGCCGCCTCGCGCGTGCCCGAACTCGTGCCCATCCGCTACGGCCGCATGCTCGCTTCCCCGTTCGCGTTCTACCGTGGCGGCGCGTACCTGATGGCTGCGGACCTAGCGGACACGGCTCGCTCGGGGCTCAACGTCCAGCTCTGTGGCGACGCACACCTATCGAACTTCGGCGCCTTCGCCTCCCCCGAGCGCAGGTTGGTGTTCGACATCAACGACTTCGACGAGACCCTTCCCGGCCCGTGGGAGTGGGACGTAAAGCGGTTGGCGACCAGTTTCGAGATTGCGGGCCGCCAGATCGGCTTGAAGCCGGCCGAGTCGAGGGCCGCGGTACTTGCCTCGGTAGCCGCGTACCGAGGGGCGATGACCGGGTTCGCAGCGATGCACGCCCTCGACGTTTGGTACGCGCATCTCGATCTCGAGGACCTGATCCGAGACCTGACTGCCAACCTCGGCCGGAAGGCGACCAAGGCGGCGAAGAAGGGCGTGCAGAAGGCGCGGACGAAGGACAGTCTGCGAGCTCTCTCCAGGCTTACCCGCTACGTCGATGGCGAGCCCCGCATCCTGTCGAGTCCTCCGCTGCTCATACCCGTCTCCGAGCTGCTGCCCGAGGGGGATGCGCGGAACCTCGGCGAGAGCATGCGCCTGCTCCTCCGCAGCTACCGGGCAACACTGCCCAGTGACCGCAAGCACCTGCTCGAGGAGTTCCGAATGGTCGACCTCGGGCGCAAGGTGGTCGGCGTGGGCAGCGTCGGTACGCGGGCGTGGATCGCCCTGATGCTCGGCCGCGATGCCCAGGATCCGTTGTTCCTTCAGATCAAGGAGGCGCAGGCGTCGGTGCTCGAAGAGTTCCTCGGCCCTGCGCGCGTCAGGAACCACGGACAGCGTGTCGTCGAGGGCCAGCGGATCATGCAGGCGAGCGGCGACATCATGCTCGGATGGGTGAAGGTGCCCACCGGCGCCGAGGACCAGCCGCACTACTACGTGCGGCAGTTGTGGGACGGGAAGGCCTCAGCCGAGATCGAGACGATGAGCGCCAAGGCGCTTCTCATCTACGCGCACCTGTGCGGTTGGACGCTTGCGCGGGCACACGCCCGGTCGGGCGACCGCATCGCGATCGCCGCGTACCTCGGCAAGTCGCCCGCGTTCGATCTCGCGCTCGCTGATTTCGCCTCCGCCTACGCCGACCAGAACGAGCACGACTACGCCGCGTTCGCCGCCGCCGTCAAAGAAGGGCGGCTCGAGGCGCAAACGGGAGTCTGAACGATCGTTCAACCCGCGCACGCGGCACGGGCATCAAGCAGTGCTGGTCGCACCACCGAGGGAGGAAATGGGATGCCGAACGTCACCCAGAGGGCGCGCCGTAGTCTCGACGAAAACGTGCCGACGAGTTCCGTGCCTCACTGGCTGTGGTCCACAGGCCTCTCGAGCTGGCTTGGCATCGGCATCGTGGGTGCCGCGATCCTGGTGCTCGCGTTCATCACGATCAGCTCGAGCATCTCAGTGCCGCTGATTGTCGCCGTGGTCGTCGGCGCAATCGCCGCGCCACTCGTTGAGAGCATGCACAAGCGAGGGGTACCCAAGACGCTCGCCGCCACGGTCGTGCTGCTCGGGCTGATCGCGATCATCGTCGTGACGCTGTGGGTGACCGTGAACGGAGTGCTCAGCCAGGCATCGCACATCCAGCAACAATTGCAGAGCGGCCTGGCCTCGCTCGAGACGTGGCTGCAGAGCGTTGGCGTCGACACGACGGCGCTGAAGGGCGCTCTGTCGCCGCAGAGTACGGCATCGGCAGGCAAGGTCGCATCGTCGGGCTTCCTCTCGTCGATCGGCTCGGCGCTGTCGGTCGGGCTGTCGAGGGTCTTCGGCCTGTTCCTGGGCACGTTCATCTCGTTCGCGTTGCTGTTCTACGTGCTCTCCGACTTCCCGACCATCGCGAACTGGATCGGCTCGCACATGGGTCTACCGACCTACCTTGGCGAGGGCATCGTTCGCGACGCCGTGGACAGCCTGCGGGGCTACTTCAAGGGCACCACCCTCTCCGGCATCGCCGTGGCCCTTGTCATCGGAGTCGGGGTCTGGGCGCTGGGAGTGCCGCTGGCTATCCCGATCGCGCTTGTCACCTTCCTGACCTGCTACATCCCGTTCTTCGGCGCCATCGTATCGGGCGCGTTCGCGTGCCTCGTTGCCCTAGGTGCTGCCGGCCCGGCAAAGGCAATTGTCGTTCTCGCGCTCGTGCTGGTCGCGCAGAACCTGCTGCAGACGCTCATCAACGCGAAGACGATGGGCGATTCGCTCGATCTCTCCGCACTGGTCGTGCTCGTCGTGACCATGCTCGGTGGGGTGTTCGGCGGTATTCTCGGGACGGTCCTGGCCGCGCCGCTGACAGCGCTGGTGCTTCGGGGGCATTCGAGATTGCGGGCGGCGCGGGATAACGCACTCGCCGCGGGCGACAGCACCATGGACGCGGTCCCGACTGCCGAAGGTGCGTGAACGAGCTTGCCGGAATCGCACGTGCGCATCGGAGTGATCAGCGACACCCACGGGTATCTCGACCCTCGAGTGCTCGAGATCTTCGCTGGGGTCGATCACGTCATCCACGCCGGTGACATCCTCGACGCCGAGATCCTCTCGGCACTGGCGCAGGTCGCGCCGTTGACAGCCGTGTGCGGAAACGTCGATTACGGGGTGATCGCAAACGAGCTGCCCACCGAAGTTGTCCGTCGGGTCGGCGACGTCACCTTCGTCGTAGCCCACAAGCCGAAGCGCCTGCTCAAGCGACTCGCCGCGGGCAAGATCGACGTTGGCATTGAGTCAGGCAAGCCCGACTTAGTAGTGTGGGGCCACGTCCACACACCGACAGCGGTGTGGGTGGAGGGGTCGCTGCACCTCAATCCGGGGACTGCGACATCGCCCTACGAAGAGGACGACGATCCGACGATAGCAATCGTCGAATCTGGACTCAGGGGTCTCTCGGTGTGCTTCGTCCCACTCGAGCGACGCAAGCCGAGCGACTCATCTTGGCGGCAAGCCTTCCGCGAGGAGCGGCTAGGCGATCTTCCCACCGTGCAGGGCAATCAGAGCGAACACGGCGCCACGGCCGCCAGAATCACGCCGAACACCGTAGTCGCGTGCTGACCGAGCCAGGAGTCAATCCTCTGGAATGTCTTCTCGGCGGCATCGCGACGTCTCGCGCAGATGATGATGCGCGTGACGAGCATCACCTCGAGGCCCGCGACGAACACAAGCAGCAGCCCGAACTGTTCGAACGACGGCAGACCGGACGTCGAGATCACCGCGCACCCCCCGAGGAAGTACACGTATTGGGCACCCGGAAGTGCGCAGCTCCGCACTCCGTAGCCGAAACTGGCCAAGGGAGGAAGACGCTTCAGCTCGCGGAGCCATTTGGGCAGGTCCGCAGGGTCGCTCTCCGCCGTCGTACAAGGGGTATGGGGTGCAAGGACGACGATGGAGGGACCGTAGACCGCGCGGGGGCGTTGCACGCACAGATTCCCAAATTAGAACAGGGGGTAGGGTGCTGATGACGGCGACCGTTCGGTCCCCGCGACAGCGGTCGTGCATGCATCCTTGCAAGGGCCGGACTACCTACATCCGAACGACCCTCGGGAGCGTCAGGGGTCGTTTCGGTGTCGTACGCGACATCAGCACCGGTGGAAGTGACGGTGGCTGCCCCTACCGTCCTCGGCATCCCTACTGGTGGACGCCGACACCCGGGTGGCAACGCAGGCGGACCGCGTCCAGGTTGCTCTCTGAGATCGCAGCCGGGACGAGCTGCGTCGCCCAGGTCATTGATGTATAGCCGGTGGTACTACTGAATCCACCGGCTGGCATGCCCACGGTGTACGAGCCGAGCAGCTTGATGTCGGTCGTACGACCGGAGTGCGGCAAGTCGTAGCCGAG
>CAYHCN010000049.1:0-9380 GCA_964354945.1 uncultured Eubacteriales bacterium | reverse complement strand
CCGGGATGCTCGACTGGGCGGTCAGTGCGCAGATCGGGTTCTCGATGTTCGCTTCCGTGGGCAGCATGGTCGACGTCGACTTCGCCGACCTCATCGACTTCCTCGGCGAGGACTGCAACACCCGAAGCATCCTCATCTACATGGAGAACGTCGGGAATGCCCGGCGATTCATGAGCGCGGCGCGAAGCTTCGCCCGCAACAAGCCCATCATCGTCCTGAAGCCGGGGCGTTACTCCGAGAGCGCGGCCGCCGCCCTGTCGCACACGGGCTCGATGGCCGGAGGCGACGAGATCTACGAGGCCGCATTCCGACGTGCGGGCGTCGTGCGCGTGCACGAGGTGGCTGAGCTGTTCCACGCCGCCGAAGTCCTCGAGTCGCACCGACTGCCCGATGGTGCCGACATCGCGATCGTCACGAACGCCGGGGGGCTCGGGGTCATGGCGACCGACGCCCTCGTCGAACACCGCGGAAGACTCGCGGTTCTGTCCGACAAGACCATGGAGACGCTCAACGCGGCGCTTCCGCCGTACTGGAGCCACGCGAACCCCATCGACGTGCTCGGGGACGCGGGCGGCGACCGCTTCTCGGCGGCGGTGAAGGCGTGTCTGGACGACCGGGGAGTCAACGGCATCTTGCTCATCTACACCCCCCAGGGCAACGCCCGACCCGATGCCATCGCCAAGGAGGTATCGGCGCTCGTCAAGAAGTCGTCCAAGCCGCTCGTGGCCGTGCTCATGGGCGGCGAGACCGTGCAGCAGGGTCGCAAGATCTTCCAGTCCAACGGGGTGCCCTGCTTCGACACCCCCGAAGAGGCGATCCGGGCATACCTTGACACCTACCGCTATGCGCTGAACCTCGAACTGCTCTACGAGACGCCGGAGGAACTGCCCATAGATGTGGCGCCTCCGCGCCACAATCTCCAGGCGATGATCCGCCGAGTAGCCGCCACCGGCCGCAACGTCCTCACCGAAGATGAGTCCAAGCGGTTCATGACCACATACGGCTTCCCAGTCGTCGAGGAACGTCTCGCGCGCAATGTCGGGGAAGCCCTCGAAGCGGCTAGACGAATCGGGTACCCGGTCGTGCTCAAGATCGTGTCCCACGACATCACTCACAAGAACGCAGTGGGCGGGGTGGAACTCGGGGTGTGCTCGGCACCGGACCTCGAACACGCCTACGAGCACATCATGACGCGCGTGAAGAAGAAGGCGCCCAAGGCGGTGATCGAGGGTATCTCGGTGCAGCACATGGTGCGCGATGTCGACTTCGAGCTGATCCTCGGCATGAAGAAGGACCCGGAGTTCGGCTCAGTAATCGACATCGCGCACCATGATGTCGACTTCGAGCTGATCCTCGGCATGAAGAAGGACCCGGAGTTCGGCTCAGTCATCGTATTCGGTGCAGGCGGGGTGCGAGCGGAAGGCCTGCAGGACTTCTCGGTGGCGCTGCCCCCACTCAATCAGGTACTCGCGCGCAGAATGATGGAGGACACGCGCATCTTCCAGGCGATGATGAAGCCGCCTCAGGGCCTTGTCGCACCCGACCTTATGGAGCTCGAGGAGCTCGTCACGGTCATGTCGAACATCGTCGTCGACTTCCCCGAAATCGCCGAGATCGACATAAACCCGCTCGCCATCTCCGGGGGCAAGGCCTGTGTCGTCGATGCGCGAATCGTGATCGACGAGTCGGTCCTCAAGGGCAAGCCGAAGGGGCCGCACCTCGTCGTGACGCCATACCCAACCCGGTACATGACGCCGTGGCAACTCACCGACGGGACCGAGGTGCTTCTGAGACCGATCCGCCCCGAGGACGAGGCGATGATCGGGGAGCTCCTCGCGACCGTGTCTGAGAAGACGCTGAGGATGAGGTTCCTCGGGCAAGTGCGGACGTTCGATCACGACGCACTGGTGAGGTTCGTGAACAACGACTACGACCGGGAGATGGCCATCGTCGCAGAGATCACCCGAGGCAAGAAGAAGCACATCATCGGAGTGGGGCGACTCATCGGCGACTCGGAACGCGGCTCGGGCGAGTTCTCCGCGCTGGTGCACGACGACTATCAGAGCAAGGGTCTTGGTTTCAAGCTCGTCGACGTGATCATCGGCATCGCCCAAGAGAAGGGCTTCCACGAGATCCACGGCGACATCCTCTCGGACAACCATCCGATGCTCAGACTCGTTCGGGACCTCGGGTTCACCTTCGTGAGCCGGGAGGACGGCGTGACCGCCGTGCGCCTCGCGTTGACGTAGCGCCGGCGGCCACAGACCGTCCCGATTGTTGCGCCCCGGGGAGCAAGCCGATCACCCAGGGGTTGTGACATCACGCAGACGTCACGGAAGGTGGGATCGGTCAGGCTGCGGCAGCGGCCGCGACACCCACGTCACGTGGGCGACACTCCCGTGCATCGAAGCCCGCCGAACAAACGGCCTCGACGATGTCGGTCGCGTCCGAGCGCTCGTCGTCGTAGAGGACCGAGATCAAGCCCAGAGATGGAACGGCCGCGGTGTCGCGCACGCCGTCGACCATGCCGAGAACCAACTTGATGAAGGCGGCGTCGTACTCAGACGACGCACCACCGGCGTGAACGTGGATGACTTGCATGGCTGACTCCTCATGTCGGGCGCGAGCGTTCTCCCGCGCTACCTGCCGGACGGGCGGCCCCAAGGGGCCTACGCCATCGACGGCTGGCCGCGCGTACGTGACGCGCGAGACATGAAGGGCTGGACGAACGCGATCAGGGTCCCGACGACGAATCCGAGCGCGAGCATGACGCCTGCGGTTGGAAGTGCGTCGGTCAACGCGGC
This sequence comes from uncultured Eubacteriales bacterium, assembly GCA_964354945.1. Taxonomy (GTDB): domain Bacteria; phylum Actinomycetota; class Coriobacteriia; order Anaerosomatales; family CAVXGS01; genus CAVXGS01. Next base: position 6,576 of record CAYHCN010000049.1, on the reverse strand, counting down.
TGCGAGCGACCCGAGCGGTGGCGTGTCGTCCGTCTGTACGAGCACGAGCTCGTTGTGGCCGAGCGCCTGGTGAGGACCGCCGGGTCCCGGCGGCACGCCCAGTCCGTGCCCACCGCGCACGCTCTGCGCCACAGAACTCACGGCGTGAGATGCCGCGGCAATGGGAGCTCGGGGCGCGACGTCTTCGCGCGCCGAGTGCACGCGCAGGTACGGAGCAATGAGGCCGAAGGCGAGGAGCAGCACCAGGGCAAGACCGAGGACGCGACGACCGCGCTTCATGCGGGTGGATTGCATCTGCGTATCCCGGCCCAGCTTCACGTCGGTCTCGCGTTTCTCTCGGCAGCGTGGCGTACAAACGAGGAGTGTCTCGTCGGGTTACAGCATCGCTCGCTCGCGAAGGCGCGACATCCGCCGACCGCCCGATTCCGGCCTACCGCAGGCGTCGTATGGCGCACGCCAGATACCGTCCCCCCGATGTACGTCCGGGGGTCTGGGCGAGGGGCAGGGAGGCGCGAGAGTTCGTCGAAGTGTCATCTGATAGACCGCTCTCGTAGGTCTTGAGGGGCAACAGATGACCGAACACGACCTCTCCCGAACGGACGCAGGCATGCTCCGGGCTGTCATGGCAGCGTCGGGCGACGGCCTGCTGTGCGTACATGCCGACGGCACGATCGCCTACGCCAACCCGTCGGCAATCTCGATGCTCGAGCTCCCGGAAGACGCAGTCGGCAGGAGCGTCGACGTGATCGATGTCCCCGCCGTGCGCGAGCGCCTCGAGCACATGCTTGCGGGAGGCCACGCCTCGAAGACCCCCACCGAGGCGGTCGCGGGCCGCCGAACGTACGTTGCGAGGTTCTGGCGGAGCCGCAGCCCGAAGCTCATCGGGATGTCGCTTCACGACGTCACCGAAACCCGCGGCAAGCAGGACCGGGCCGAGGCAGTGCTGAACGCGACGACCGACGGGCTGATCGTGCTGAACCCCTCGGACGTCATCAAGTACATCAACCCCGCGGCGACTCGCATGCTTGAGCTCCCCCGGAAGGATGCGATCGACGTCAAGGTCGACCTGGAGAGGCTGTTCGGGATCGACAGCGGCGACCTGGCGGCGGCGGTTCACTGCAACGAGGTCATGAACTGCGGCAAGACGGACTGCCCTGCCTACGACGCCGACGATCTGCGGTGTTGGCTGATGAGCGGCACGCGATGCGAGAACGGCCCCGAGCCGTTCGCGTCGAAGCGGTGCCGGTGCGAGCAGTGCGAGGTCCGGCGAATGAACGCGGACAGCTTCGACCCCGTCTCGCCCGACGACTATCGACAGATCGAGCTCGACCGTGACGATGGCCAGCTCGTGATCCAGGTGCGGGTGAGCCCCGTGGTCGACCGCGAAGGCGACTACAGGGCTCACCCGCACCTGGATCACGAGCTGGCCAGGTGCGGGTGAGCCCCGTGGTCGACCGCGAAGGCGACTACTCCGGACGCGTACTCGCGCTGCGAGACATCACCAACGAGCACGAGATCGCCCAGATGAAGAACGAGTTCGTGTCGACGGTGAGCCACGAGCTGCGTACTCCTCTCACGTCGATCAAGGGGTATGTCGACCTCATCCTCGACGGCGATGCGGGCGACATCAACGAGATCCAGCAGGAGTTCCTCGGCATCGTGAAGGAGAACTCCGACCGGCTTGTGGAGCTCATCAACGACATGCTCGACATCTCGCGCATCGAGTCCGGGCGCATCCACTTCAAAGTGCAGCCCCTCGCCTTGGATGACGTCATCGAGGGGTCGGTCGACACTTTCAAGGCCGTGCTCAGCCAAACGGGCCGCACGATCAAGCTGCGCGTGCCCGAGGACCTTCCTCCCGTCGCCGCAGACCCGGATCGCGTCGGCCAGGTCCTCATCAACTACATCAGCAACGCGCTCAAGTACTCGCCGAACGGCGGGCAGGTCGTCGTGGGCGCGAAGCACGAGGGGGGTGTCGTACGGATCTCCGTGCGCGACCACGGACTCGGCATCTCGCGTGAGGACCAGAAGCGCCTGTTCACGAAGTTCTACCGCGTCGACTCCGCGATGACGCGCGACATCGGAGGGACCGGCCTCGGCCTCTCGATCTGCAAGAGCATCATCGAGCTGCTCGGCGGCGAGATCGGCGTGAGGAGTCGCGTGGGCGAGGGCTCCACGTTCTGGTTCACCCTCCCCGTCGCGCCACCGGAGATGATTCGAGTTCCCCGTGTGGCGGGGGCCGCCAAACCTGGCGCGACGGTCCTCGTGGTGGACCGCGACGAGGAGATCGCCTCGCTCATCGAGACCTACCTGCACCGGCGTGGCTACAAGGTCGTGAAGGCGTACAACGCCGAGGACGCGATCCGCGAGGCTCGACGGGTGAAGCCCGACGTCATCACCCTCGACGTCATCCTCGACGACGATGACGGCTTCGAGCTGCTCCAGCGTTTCAAGGAGTTCCCCGAGACGGCGAGTATCCCTGTCGTCGTGCTGTCTATCGTGTGCGACGAGGGCCGAAGCTGTCGCATCGGGGCGGCCGACTACCTCGAGAAGCCGATCGACAAGCAGCGGCTCCTCTCTATTGTCGACCAGCTCGTGGGCAGCACGGACTCGCCACTCGTACTCGTCGTTGACGACGACCGCGACGTAGTCGCCGTGCTCGGCGAGACCCTCCGCAAGCGCGGCTTCGCAGTCGCAGCCGCCTACGACGGCGCCGAGGCCCTCGCCGTGATCGAGCAACGTCACCCTCATCTCGTACTGCTCGACCTCCGGATGCCCAAGGTGGACGGCTACGAGGTCATCAAACGAGTGAAATCACACCGCGAGTGGGGCGAGATCCCCATCGTGGTCATGACCGGGTACCCCATCGATCGATCGCGTATCGACCTGCTCGACCTGACCGTGGGGCAGTTCCACAAGCCGATGTCACCCGAGGATATCGCCGCCAAGGTCGAGTCGATGCTCGTAGAGGGCGAGATCCTGGTGGGGACGGTGCCGGCCGAGCCGGCCAACGTGGGAGGTGAGGTGTCGTGAGCCGAATCCTCGCTGTCGACGACGAGCCCCACATCCTGAAGCTCGTGTCGTTCTCACTGCGTGCCCAAGGCTTCGACGTCATCGAGGCGTCGGACGGCCTCGCCGCAGTCGAGATGGCCGAGGCGGAGCAACCCGACCTCATCCTCCTCGACGTGATGATGCCTGCGCTCGACGGATACGAAGCCTGTCGCCGAATCAAGGCGAACCCCGCCACCCAGGACATCCCCGTGGTCATGCTCTCGGCGAAGAGCCAGAAGACCGAGCAGGCCGCGGGCGTAGAGGCGGGGGCGTTGGACTACATCTGCAAACCGTTCACGCCGAAAGAGCTTGTCGCGCAGGTCCGAGGGTTCCTCGGAGAGTAGGACGCTCACAGCGGAAGGGAGCTTGGAAGCATGCCCAAGACGATCCTCGTGGTGGACGACGAGCCGTCGATCCTCCGTCTGGTCAAGGCGACGCTCGAGCCAAAGGGCTACAACGTCATCACCGCGGACAATGGCATGGAGGCGATCTCCACCGCCAAGGTCAAGCAGCCCGACCTGATCCTCCTCGACATCATGATGCCGAAGATGGACGGCAACGAGGTGCGACACAAGCTCGCAGAGGACCCCCGCACCAAGGACATCCCCGTGGCGCATCTCTCGGCGGTGGGCGACTTCAGCCAGCAGCTGGAGGCCTACGACGAGGGCGCGATCGACTACATCACCAAGCCGTTCGCGCCGCAGGACCTCCGCCAGCACGTCGCCGATCTGCTCGATCCACTGAAGCGCGAGGAGATGAAGCGCGAGCGCGCGAAGAAGTCGGGCAAGGTGCGTACGATCGTCGAGATCATGCGCCGCAACGACACCAAGTAGCGCGCCTCCTACACGTCCCGCTCACTTTGGCGTCGGATACGCGTACGACAGGCGAGGGCCGACGCCCTCGCCTGTCGTCTTGCGGGCGGTCGCGCTGCCAGGGAGCGCTCCGGCGCCCGCTATGGCACGCTCCTCGCCTTTCGCATCGGGCCGCCGAGCGAGACAACGGCGGCTGACTGGTAGAATCTAGGGTTCCCGCATCTTTGGGAGGAGTCTTCTGAACGGACGGCTGCTCAGAGCGTGCGTCACGACCGCCCTTGCCCTCGCGCTGGGGGCCTATTCGGTCGCACCCGCAGTCGCCTCCCCCGCCGCCAACGCGAAGACCCAGGCCGCCGAGGCTCGCCTGCGCGCCCAGCGCTCGCAGGCGGCTGTTGCCGCCGCCGTCCGCGACTACGCGGTCGCCCGGAGCCGACTGGCCGCCATCGACGCCGATCTCGCGGAGAACTCCTCCAAGCTCGACGCGGCCCTCGACCGCCAAGAGCGGCTCCAGCGACGGCTGGGATCGCGCGCCTCGGGCATGTATCGCCGAGGCCGCTACGAGTTCATCGAGGTTCTCACTGCGTCGGTGTCCTTCGACCAGTTCTCCGCACTGTGGGATGCCCTCGTTCGCATCAACCGCCGCGACGCCCAAGCGATCCAGGAGCTCAAGCGCACGCGAGCGCAGATCGCAGCAACGACCCCGGTACTGCTGAAACGGCAAGCGGCAGCATCCGCCGAGCTGCGCACGATCGAGGCGGCGAAGGCGCAGGCCCAGAAGCGTCTCGGTAGCGACCGCGCCGCCTACGCGAGCTACCTCAGACAGGTCGCGGCAGTGGAGGCCGCGTCAGCGAGGCAAACCGATGCAGCGCCGACCCCCCGAGCCACCGCAGCGGTGGGCCGGCGGCCAGCGCCTGTCACCCGGCCCGTGGGATCGGGCGGATGGAGCACCGGCGTCGCATCGTGCTACGGCATGGGCGCAGTTGGCGCGAGGACCGCGAGCGGACAGGTCATCCGCGCTGACTCTATGATCGTGGCGCACAAGACCCTGCCGTTCGGCACGCTCGTCGAGTTCTCCTACGGCGGCAGGCGCGGGGTGGCGAGCGTTCAGGACCGTGGCCCCTACGTGCCGGGACGTTCGTTCGACCTCGCACCGGGCATCGCACGAGTGCTGGGCATCGAGGGCGTCGAAACGGTCAGCTGGCGGGTCGTCAGCCGCTAGCCGCTCCGCTAGGCCGTCTTGCGGTTCCGTCGCGAGGCGACCACGGCGTAGATGAGCACACCGACGACGGCGAGGATGCCTGCCGCCACGATCCAGGTCATGCTGCTCGACCCCGGGTCCTCGGCCGGCGGCACGAGCGTCGAGGCCGCTGCCTTGAACGCGGCGGGTGACGCGTACACCATCGACTCGGCGGCAGTCATCTCCGTGGTCGGGTTGTCGACCCCCGACTCCTTCGCGAGCTCCCCGGGCAGCGACCGGTAGTACAGCGCCGCCTTCAGGTTCGCGCTCTCGACGCCGTCGGGCAGCTCGATCGTGAACGTCGAGGTCGTCGACTGCCTGGGTGGAATGCGGTCGTCCGAGTGGACTTTCACCGCGTCCCACAGCTCCACAGGGAACTTGCCGTTCTTGTCCTCGAGCTCGGTGCCGAATTTCCGGGTGCCCACTACCTTCTTGCCGTCGGGCCCCTCGGCCGTGACCTGTAGCCACATCTGCCGAATCTCCGTGAGCCCGGTGGGTAGGTAGTGTCCGGCGTTCTTGTTGGTGATCGTCACGGTGGCCACGTTGGAACCCTCCGAGAGGATCTCGGGGGCTTCCAGCTTGAGCGTCGCCGCGCGCTGAAGCTGCGCCTTGGACGCAACGGGAGGGCCCTGCCCAACATTGGCGCCTACGAAGCTCATGGTGTAGATGTTCGACCGCTGCGGACCGCCGGCGCAGGCCTCGCCCGTGTGCGGCCCGACCCCGCCTACGGTCTGGCTCATGTGACAGTCCTGGCACTTCACCCCCTCCTTGGCGTACGGGCTCTTGCGCCACTCCTCATACGTCGCCTCGAGGTGCATCCCGTTCACCGGATGGCGCACGTTGTGGCACGCACCGCAGAACTCGGCGGTCTGATGGAACTCGGAGAAAGCGACAGGGTGAGGGGCCTGGGGGTCTTTGATCTGGGCGCGCCGCGTCCCGTCGGGCTTCACCGTCTGCGACACGTTGGCGACGGGTTTCGTGGTACCGGTCACCTGATGGCAGAACATGCAGGTGACGCCGTTGTTCGCTGGCGAGATCGAACCGACCTTCATCGCCCCGGTCATCGTCGCCACCGGACCGTGGCACGTGTTGCAGAACTCCCCGAGCTTGCCGTTGGTCGCCTCCTGGGCCTGCCGCAGCTTGGTCTGGTATGCCTTGTCGTCAAGCGCCTTGGCGTGCATCGACACCTGCCACGTGGACAGCAGCTGGGCGTGGCATCCGCACGACGCGGGCTCGGGGAACTGCGAAGAAGGCACGTTCGACGGCAGCGCACCCGCCACCGACGGCACGGACAGCCACAGCGCGGCTGCGAGCGTGGCGAGAACAACACACACCTTCGGCTTCATGCTGACTCCCCTGCGCATGCCCGACCCGAAGGTCGGCGTGTCCCGACGTTCACACTACCCAAGATACCCTTTCGGTCTCGACCGCCGTGCCGCGGAGCTGGCCGCCGTGCGGGAAAAGGAGTTGGCCGCC
>CAYHCN010000048.1:0-9386 GCA_964354945.1 uncultured Eubacteriales bacterium | reverse complement strand
CGATAGTGAACCGCATCATGCGCGAGACACGTAACATCGACGTCGTGATCGTCGCTGAAGAGAACCGGCCCGAGCGAGCAGCGGGCCGTCGGGACTGACGCGAATCTCAGGCGTCGGGCAGGAGACCCACCTCCGCAGCGGAATCAACGCATGACGCCAACGGGCGCCCAAGCGAACACCTTCGGTGAGACGCGAGGCGTGCATACATGACTGATACGACCGCTGTCTGTGACAGTGTCAGCTGCTCGGGCCTTTCGCGCGAACAGGTACTCGAAAGCCTCGGGACGTCCGAGGCGGGCATCACGAGTCTCGAGGCCACCAAGCGACTGGAACGCTACGGCCTGAACGAGATCCGCGAGATCAAGGGCCGGGCGATGATCTGGAAGTTCCTCGAGAACTTCTACCACCTCTTCGCGATCATGCTCTGGATCGCGGCGGTGCTCGCGTACGTCGCGCAGATGCCCCAGCTGTCGTGGGCGATCGTCGCCGTCATCTTCATCAACGCCATCTTCTCGTTCTGGCAGGAGTTTCGAGCCGAGAAGGCTACCGAGGCCCTGAAGAAGATGATCCCGCACAACGCCAAGGTCATCCGAGACGGGCAGACGATTCAGATTCCCGCCTCCGAGCTGGTGCCCGGCGACCTGATGATCCTTGAAGAGGGCGACTCGATCTCGGCGGATGCACGCCTGATCGAAGAGTTCGAGCTGCGGGCGAACATGGCCACGCTGAACGGCGAGTCGGAGCCGGTGCGCAAGACGGCAGCGCCGCACGAGGATCCGAACCTGACCGTGATCGAAATGCCGAACCTGGTCTTCGCGGGGACGTCGGTCGCCTACGGCGGAGGCAAGGCGGCGGTCTACGCGACCGGGATGAACACCCAGTTCGGCAAGATCGCGGAACTCACCCAGAGCGTCGAAGAGCAGCTGAGCCCGCTCCAGAAGGAGATGAGCAAGGTGACTCAGCTCGTTGCGATCGTCGCGACGAGCGTTGGCGTGATCTTCTTCCTGCTTGGTTACTTCTTCGGTGGGCTTGGGTTGATCCCGGGGTTCGTGTTCTCCGTCGGCATCATCGTCGCGCTCGTTCCTGAGGGTCTGCTGCCGACGGTCACCCTGTCGCTGGCCATGGGTGTCCAGCGGATGGCCGAGCGGCATGCACTCATCAAGAAGCTGTCGTCGGTGGAGACGCTCGGGTGCACCACGGTGATCTGTACCGACAAGACCGGGACGCTCACCAAGAACGAGATGACCGTCAGAGATGTGTGGGTCAATGGACAGCACATCGAGGTCTCCGGGACGGGCTATGCCCCGTCTGGCGACTTCGCCCGGGCAGGCGAGGCCCTGAGCGACGAACAGCTCAAGGCGCTCGAGATCCTGATGCGCGCGGCCGCTCTCTGCAACAACGCGCGGCTCATCCCGCCGGCGACTCCTGATGAGAGCTGGACGATTCTCGGCGACCCGACCGAGGCGGCGCTGCTCGTAGCGGCGAAGAAGGCCGGTTTCGACTACGAGGCGGAGCTGGACAAGACCCGCAGAGTGTTCGAGCTGCCGTTCGACTCGGTGCGCAAGCGCATGACCACCGTTCACATGGACCATCGGTTCGGCCGCATCGGCTATGTGAAGGGCGCGCCGAAGGAAGTGCTCGACCTGTGCACTCGGATTGCGACGCTCGAAGGCGATGCGGAGCTGACCGATGAGATGCGCGAGAAGGCGGTCGCACAGAACGACGAGTTCGCTCGCAACGGCCTCCGTGTGCTCGCCATGGCGTATCGGCCCATCGGCAAAGACGAGAGCGACTACTCGCCGGATAAGACCGAGCGGGACCTCGTCTTCGTCGGCCTGATGGCGATGATGGACCCGCCGAGGGACGAAGTCGCCGTCGCCGTCCAGGAGTGTCACACCGCCGGCATCGAGATCATCATGATCACCGGGGACTACGGTCTGACCGCCGAGTCGATCGCCCGCCGCATCGGGATCATTGAGGGCGAGCAAGCGCGAATCGTCACCGGCAACGATCTCAACGACATGTCGGATGCCGATCTAGAGGCCGCGCTCGGCGCGAAGAACATCCTCTTCGCGCGCGTGTCGCCCGAGCACAAGATGCGGATCGCCCAGGCCCTCAAGCGTATCGGGCACATCGTGGCGATGACCGGTGACGGCGTGAACGATGCTCCCGCGCTGAAGGTGGCCGACATCGGCGTCGCGATGGGCATCGCGGGAACCGACGTCGCCAAGGAAGCGGCGGACATGATCCTCACCGACGACAACTTCGCGAGCATCGTCAACGCGATCGAAGAGGGTCGCGCGGTGTACGACAACATCCGCCGGTTCGTGGCCTACATCTTCACCAGCAACGTGCCCGAGCTCGTGCCGTTCATCCTATTCGTGTTGTTCGACATTCCGCTGGCCCTGACGGTCATGCAGATCCTCGCTATCGACCTCGGCACGGACATGGTGCCCGCTCTCGCGCTTGGAACCGAGGCGCCCGAGCCCGGTATCATGACCCGCCCACCGCGGTCCCAGAAGGAGCGGCTCGTCAATCCGCGCTTGCTCGTGCGGTCGCAGGTGTTCCTCGGCTCCTTCCAGGCCGCCGCGTGTATGGCCGCATTCTTCTTCCTGTATTGGACGTTCGGCTGGCGGCCGGGCCTGCCGCTCAACATCCAGTCCCCGACGGGCGGGTTCGGCATGACCGGCGAGCAGATCGCGAAGCTGTGGAACGTTACGAACCCGACGCAGCTGGCCATGCTGGCGATCGGCGGCACCGCGATCTACGTGCTCGCCACGACGATGACGCACGGTGCGGTCATGACCACCCAGATCGGCAACGGCTTCGCGCAGCGGACGAACGTCCAATCGATCTTCAAGGTCGGCTTCTTCTCCAACACCTTTCTGTTGTGGGGCATTCTCGTCGAGATCCTGATGTTCTGTGCCCTTGTCTACATACCGGGGCTCGCCCAGGTCTTCCATCACGGACCGATCAACCTGTATCCGGACTGGGCGTTCCTGCTCTTGCTCGTGCCGACACTGCTCATCGTCGACGAGATCAGGAAGTTCTTCCTGAGGCGGAAGATCGCCCGCGAGGCCCTGGAAGCCCACGAACCCGAGATGACCGAGGCCCAGATGGAAGCGGAGGCGACTGCGGCGTGATTCGGCGCGGGAACCATATCCTTGCAGGCTCCTCGTCGTCGCAGATGACGACGATGTCGACATGCACGACGGAGGGGGAGGCAGCGTGAAAGTCATCATCGGCGGGTGCGGTCGTGTTGGAGCGCAGCTCGCGATAAAGCTCTCGAGGGAGGGTCACGAGGTCGTCGTCATCGACAAGGATCCGATGACCTTCCGACGTCTCGAGAAGGGCTTCACCGGCACGACGATTCGCGGCATGGTGTTCGACCGCGACGTTCTGGAGAAGGCGGGCACCGATCGGGCAGACGCCTACGTGGCCGTCACCAGCGGCGACAACTCGAACGTCGTCTCGGCGACCATCGCTCGCGAGATCTTCCGGGTCCCCAAAGTCGTCGCTCGCATCTTCGACCCGAGACGCGCCGAGATCTACCGCCGGCTCGGCATTCAGACGGTCTCCTCGGTGACGTGGGCCGCCAACGAGATATCGTCGCTGGTTCTCTATCCGTCCCTGGTTCGCGACCTGACGCTTGGCGACGGCGAGGTCCAACTGGTGAAGATCTCCGTGCCGCCGAGGATCGTGGGCCGCACGGTTGCCGACATCACCATGACCGGCGAGGCGCTGCCCTTCGCGATCGTGCGCGGCGGCAAGTCGTTCATCCCGGCCACTCACGAGACACTGCACGACGCGGACATCATCGAGGTCGCCGTGCTGACCTCGGCGATGGACCGCTTCCAGAACCTGACGAACCCCTAGGGAGGGCGAAATGAACGCAGTCATCGTCGGCGGTGGCAAGGTCGGCTCGCACCTCGCCTCAACGCTAGCCAGAGAAGGCAACCGCGTCTCGCTTGTGGAGGTCGACCCCGACCGCTGCGAGATGCTTGAGGGCGTGATGGAGGGCGTCAACATCGTCTGTGGCGATGGGGACGAGCCCTACATCCTCGAGGACGCAGGCATCCACAATGCTGACGCCGTCGTCGCGGCGACCGGCCACGACGAGGACAATCTCGTGGTCTGCCTGCTGAGCAAGCTCGAGTACTCGGCGCCCCTTACCATCGCGCGCATCAACAACCCTGCGAACGCATGGCTGTTCACCGGTCGGTTCGGCGTGGACGTGCCGGTCTCGAACACCGCGATCATGGCCGACGTACTCAAGAAGGTGAGCCTGGGCGACATCGTCACCCTGCTTCGCCTCAACGCCGAGAACATGGCCATCGACGAGCTAGTGCTCCCCGAGGACTCGCCCGCCGTAGGCAAGCGGCTTGCCGACCTGTCGCTGCCCCCGTGCGCCCAGGTCATGGCCAGCGTGTCCAAGGACGGGGTGATCGTGCCGAGGGGCGAGACGACGCTCAGCGCAGGAGACGAGCTGTTGATTCTCGCGCAGTGCGAGGACGAGGACGCGCTGCGCAAGGCGTTCGGCGTCGGCTAGTCCTGCGGTTCGAGGCGGCGAGGACCGCCGCCAACGCCGCCACAACAAGAGGCCCCGGACCGAGTCTGGTCCGGGGCCTCTTCTGTTCGCGCCTTCGCCGCGCCCTCGCTCAGGCGCGAGCGGGGGCTACTTGTTGTGGCACCGTTCGCACACGCCGCGGTTGTCGACGCGGAGCAACGCGCTGTCGAACGTGGGGTCGACGCCACCGGAGCCTGGCGTCCTGACGACGGTCCAGGTCGGGACGACCGAGCGCGTGTCGGCGTGGGCCTCGGCCCATCCGGCCATCTGCGCGGCCGTGCCGTGCGCGTTGTGGCAGGTCAGGCAGGAGAGGTTGTCGTTCTGATCCCACGTACCGGGGGCGTTCAGGTTCGTGACGCCGGGGCCGGTGCGCTCTTCCAGCGGGATGAGTGCGTCGAACACGACGCTCTCGGCGGTCTCACGAGCAGGGCCGTACGCCAGAGTCAGGTCGATGTTCACCGGGTGGCGGTGGAAGTTGCGCGCGCCCACCTGAGCGGTGCCCGCGACGTTCTGGAAGTAGTTGGTGTAGTCGTAGAGGCTCGCGCGGTTGTTGTACTGGGTGTGGCACGCCGAGCACCAGTCGGTGATGCCCCGGGTCCCGTTCCACGCCGGATCGTAGCCGTAGCGGGTGTCGGTGTAGTCGGGGATGTAGATGGCCATCTGCGCCGCACCGGCTTCGTGCTTGAGCCAGCCGCGAGTGACTGCGTCGTAGGGGTAGCCCGTCTCGCGGGAGATGACCCACGCGTCGGGCGTCTCGCCGTCGAGGCCGTAGCTGCCCACCGTCACACCGTTAATGGTGTGCTTCAGGAGCCGGTAGTTGGCGCTGCCGTGCGGATCGTGGCAGTCCGTGCACGTCAGGTTCGCACCCACCGGCACCGAGGAGCCCGCGCCCCACATCGGAGAGGTAGCGGGACCGAGGTCCATTCCGTGCGACGACGTCGTCGGCGTGAGGGCTACCGAATCGAACCCGCCGCCGTTGAGCGGCGCGTTGAACGTCGAGTCGGTCACGTAGGCGACGGTCACGCCGCCGTTGCTGTCCCCAACGATCTGTCCATTGGCACCGGAGGGACCCGAGTCGAAGATGCCTGCCTGTACGTTGGTCGACGCGCCCGGCGCCTGGTTGCCGTGACAGGCGTAGCAGAACTCGCTCATCGAGGTCGCCGACGACACCAGCAGGGCGCTCTCGTGAACGACACCGTAGTTGTCGGTCCAGCCCACCGTCGCGAACGAGGTGTGTGCCCGGTGGCAGCCGGCGCACGCATCCGTGTCGTCGGTGTAACCGCCATGAGGACCGAAGTTGGCGTACGCGGCGCCTGCGAACACGAGACTGAATGCGAGCGCCAAGACAGCAACGAACGTGACTCTCTTCACCGTACTCACTCCCCAGTATCGGTGGCCGGATAAGTTGCGAGTCTTCCGTTGCGGCAAGGCCGCTCCGCGCAACGCGCTCGTGCCCCACACGCGAGCTGCACGTATTCCAGTGCTCTTGTTGTCGGCCAACCGCATGGCGGTCTTTACCGTCATCTCCTCGTCATTCGGCGAACGACGAGTGTGTGACGGCGGTCACACGACCGTGGTGATGCTTCTCACAGGCATTTCGGGCTTCTCGGCGAATTGCTGTCAGTTCCTTGGAGTCGCGTTCCGATACCGAACCTGTCATCTCGGCTTCTTGAGGGTTGGAGGGCACCATGGATAGGTGGAAGGGGATTCGAGCGGCCGTGCTTGTCGCGGTCCTCGCGCTGGCGCTCACGCCGCTCACGGCGGACGCCTGCGTGAACTCGTGGGACATGAAGGCGACGCCCGGCGATGGCCAGGTGGCGCTGGAGTGGGGCGAGCTACCCGCGGGCCACTCGGCGAAGGTCATCCGGTCGATCTACGGCTGGCCGAGCGATCCGACGTTCGCCGACGACCCGAACGTATCGAATTGCTGGGCGAACGAGCCCGACGTCGTCGTGTATCGGGGCACTGAGCGCTCGGTTGTCGACACCACCGTCACCAACGGGCGCACCTACTGGTACACGCTGTTCGTGCGTAACGACGCGACCGGCGAGTACCTCTACAACAAGAGCGAGGTCGTAGCCACGCCGGGTCCCACCGACGTGATCAGCACGCCGAAGGTCGGCGTGAGCTCGGTTCACGAGGATGCGAAGTTCAAGGTCTACGCGGGCATCTCGAACAAGCACACCGTCGACACCAAGATGCAGGTGATTCTGCAGAAGAAGGTCGGCGGTAGGTGGACGTGGGTCCGCGCCTCGACCATCACGCTTCGCGAGGGCAACACGTGGGCAGCTACCTACACCGTCGCTCCCACCACCGGCTCCTACCGCGTCGTGTTCAAGCACGTTGGCGTGGGCGAGGCACCGGTGCTCAGCCCGTACCGGTACTTCACCTCGTACCGCTAACAGTTGCATCGCATCACGAGGCGACGGTGCAAGTGTCCGTCGCCTCGTGACTGAAGGTGCGTTCGGGACCCGCGAGCTGGCGCGGGTCCCGTTCGTCGTGGGCGGCGCTCGCCGGCGGCGGGAACCGGCCCCAGAACGCCACGGAGCGGCGGCCCGGTTCCGCTACAATCCGACCATGCCGGTCGGTGCTCTTCGCACCTCGTCGCCACGCACTTTGGAGGCTTCGTGACGCCCATCGAGACCATCTCCCCCGAGATCGCACCCACGCTCGCCGAGCAGCTCGGCTTGAAGCTTGACGAGTACGAGAAGATCGTCGCGATCCAGGGTCGCATCCCCAGCGTCACCGAGCTGTACATGTACTCGCTGATGTGGAGCGAGCACTGCAGCTACAAGCACTCCAAGAAGGCGCTGCGGATGTTCCCCAACGAGGGTCCCGCGGTGCTGCAGGGCCCCGGTGAGAACGCCGGCGTCATCAGTGTCGGTGACGGGTGGGCGCTCGCGTTCAAGATGGAGAGCCACAACCACCCCAGCGCGATCGAACCGTACCAGGGTGCGGCCACCGGCGTCGGCGGCATCATCCGCGACATCTTCACGATGGGCGCTCGGCCCATCGCATCGCTCGACTCGCTTCGTTTCGGGACGCTCGACAAGCCCAGGCAGCGCTACCTGTTCGAAGGCTCGGTCGCAGGCATCGGGGGCTACGGCAACTGCCTCGGTGTCCCGACGGTGGGCGGCGAGGTGTACTTCGAGGAGGCCTACGAGGGCAACTGCCTCATCAACGCGATGTCGCTGGGCATCATGCGCGAGGAGAACCTCACCCGTGCAGTCGGTTCCGGTCCCGGAAACCTCGTCGTGCTCATCGGTTCGACCACCGGCCGGGACGGCATCGGTGGCGCGAGCGTGCTCGCATCGCAGGAATTCGACGAGCGTGCCGAGGACAAGCGCCCCGCCGTCCAGGTGGGCGACCCGTTCGAGGAGAAGCTGCTCATCGAGTGCTGCCTCGAACTGCTCGACGAGAAGCTGCTCGTGGCGCTCGGCGACTGCGGCGCCGCAGGCCTCACCAGCTCGATAAGCGAGATGGCGAGCCGCGGCGGGGTGGGCGTGGACATCGACGCCGCCTCCGTCCCCCAGCGCGAGGATGCGATGAAGCCATTCGAGATCATGGTTTCCGAATCCCAGGAGCGCATGGTGGCGGTCTTGACGCCCGACACGCTCGAGGCGGCCACTGCGGTGTGCGACAAGTGGGGGCTGCGCTCGACGGTCATCGGCCAGATCACCGACACCGGCCGGTTCATCGTCCGGATGGGCGACGAGGTCGTCGCCGACATGCCCGCCGCGACGCTCGCCCACGACGCGCCCGAGTACGACCCCGCCATGACCCGCCCCACCTACCTCGACGAGGTCCAGGCGTTCGATCCCACGACCCTGCCGATGCCGACGGATGTCGATGCGCTCTCCGGGGTGCTGCTGCGGCTCCTCGGCAGCGCGAACATCTGCTCCCGTCACTGGATCTGGGAGCAGTACGACCACCAGGTCATCGCGTCCACCGTGGTGCTGCCCGGCAGCGACGCCGCCGTGCTGCGCATCGGCGCTCCGGGTCGAGGCGACGTGACCGAGCGCGGCATCGCCGTCTCGTCGGACTGCAACGGCCGTTACTGCTACCTCGACCCCTACGTCGGTGCGCAGATCGCGCTCGCCGAGGCCGCCCGCAACGTGGCGTGCTCGGGCGGCCGCGCTGCGGCGATCACCGACTGCCTCAACTTCGGCAATCCCGAGAAGCCCGAGGTGTACTGGACGTTCTGGGAGGCGGTCCGCGGACTCGCCGACGCATGCAAGGCGTGGACGATCCCTGTCATCAGCGGGAATGTCAGCTTCTACAACGAGTCGTTCGGCCAGCCCATCTACCCCACGCCGACCGTCGGTCTCGTCGGCCTCGTCGACGATGTCGCGAAGCACTGCACGATGGCGTTCAAGGACGCCGGCGACGTGGTGATCCTCATCGGCGAGACCGCCGAGGAGCTCGGCGGCAGCGAGTGGCTGAAGCTCGAGCACGCCGTGGTCGCGGGCAAGGCCCCCGCGCTGGATCTCGATCTCGAGGCCGCGGTGCAGAAGGCGGTCCTCGACGGAATCGACCGCGGGATGGTCAAGAGCGCCCACGACTGCTCCGAGGGCGGAGTCGCGGTGACTCTCGCAGAGTGCTGCATCGCCGGCGGCGTCGGCGCCGACCTCGCCCTGGACGACGACCTCGCTCCGGTAGCTTCGCTGTTCTCGGAGACGCAGAGCCGCATCGTGGTCACGGTTGCCGAGACCGACGCCGACGTGTTCGTGGACCTGCTTCTTGCCGACGAGGTGCCCTACAGCGTGATCGGCACCGTGGGCGGGGAGCGCCTCGCGATCGAGGACAAGATCGACCTCGA
>CAYHCN010000047.1:0-9415 GCA_964354945.1 uncultured Eubacteriales bacterium | reverse complement strand
AGCCAGTCCGAGTTGCGGCGAAGCTCGGTGGCATCCGGATCGAGGATCTTGAATGCCTGGTCGATGTAGGTGCGCGCGTTCTCCTCTATCTGCTCGCGCGAGAGCGGCGGACGCGTGGAGTTGCGACCCGACGGGTCGCCGATGAGCGCCGTGAAGTCACCGATGATCAGCACGACGACGTGGCCGAGGTCCTGGAACTGCCGCAGTTTGCGCAGCGGCACTGCGTGGCCGAGGTGGAGGTCGGGCGCGGTCGGGTCGACGCCGAGCTTGACGCGAAGGGGACGTCCTTCCCCGATCTTCTTCACCATCGAGGCCTCGGGAACGAGGTCGGCGATACCGCTCTTGATGACGTGCATCTGGTCGGACGCAGGCAGCACGGGTGCTCCTTGTGGTATCGGGCCGAGGTGGCCGGGTAACGCCACGGCGACGGGACGAGTTGCCCGCCGCCGTTGGTGTACGAGTTGCGTGTCATACTCTATCAGACCATATCGACCTTCCCGGCACCTCGACCGGCCCGAACAGCGCTTCGTCCGGGGTTCCGCTCAACGACACACATGGCAGATCAGACCAGACACCCACGCCCTCGCCCGAGGCGCTCTGCTTCCGAGCGCGCGACGGCCAGCCCACGGTCCTCGGGACCGCGGGTGTCCTCGCGTTCCGGCGGCAAGGGCGCGTCCGCAACCCGCTCGAACCCGCGACGCATGCCGAGTACTCCGCGCTCGGGGCCGAGGCGCCGCTGGCCCAGGGTTCTGGCGCTGGGGTCTGCGCTCTTACTCCTCGCAGCGCTGGTCACCGGCTGCGGGCTGCTCGGCATCAGCTCAAATCTCCCCGACCCGTCCACCGCATCGGCGCGGGGCCGGGACCAGTCCACGGTCATCTACGACCGCCAGGGCCGTATCGTCTCCAAGCTCTTCGCCGAGCAGGACCGAACCGACCGCTCTCTGAAGGACATCCCCCCTGCGCTGCGCCAAGCGGTCATCGCTACCGAGGACCGCCGTTTCTACGAGCACTCCGGGGTCGACCTGATCGGCATCACGCGAGCGCTGTTCACCGACATCAAAGAGGGGTCGCGCGCCCAAGGCGGCTCGACGATCACGCAGCAGTACGTGAAGCAGGCGTTCGTGACCGACGAGAAGACGCTGAAACGAAAGGTCACCGAGGCTCTGCTCGCTCGTAAGCTCGAACGCAAGTACACCAAGGACCAGATCCTCGAGCTGTACCTGAACACGATCTACTTCGGACGCGGCGCGTACGGGGTGGAGGCGGCGTCACAGGCGTACTTCGGCAAGCAGACCTACAAGCTCACGCTTCCTGAGGCGGCCCTGCTCGCAGGCCTCATCCAGTCCCCGAACGGATACGACCCGACCACCAATCCGGACGGTGCGCTGAAACGGCGGAACACGGTGCTCGCGCTCATGCGGGACCAGGGCTACATCTCGGCAGACGAGTACCACAAGGCAGTAGCGACGCCGATCAAGCTGGCCAAGCCGAAGCGGGTCGCGGCCAAGGCCCCGTACTTCATGGAGTGGGTCCGCTCGCAGCTCATCGCCAAGTACGGCGAAGAGGCCGTCTACCGCGGTGGCCTGCGGGTCTACACCACCCTCGACCCCAGGATGCAGGCGGCCGCCGAGCGCGCGATCAAAGCTGAGCTCAACCGTCCGACCGACCCGAGTGCGGCGCTCGTCGCGATCAAACCGTCGACCGGGGAGGTCCTCGCCATGGTCGGCGGACGCGATTTCGCGAAGCAGCAGTTCAACGTCGCGGTACAGGGCAAACGACAGCCCGGTTCCGCATTCAAGCCGTTCGTGCTCGCGTCGGCGCTGTCCGACAACATCTCGTCCGAGCAGACCTTCACCTCCGGTCCCGCCCGGCTGAAGCTGCCGAACGGACAGACGTGGAAGGTCACCGGCTCGTCCGTCGGGGGCCCCATGCGGCTGCGCGTGGCAACGGAGAAGTCGGTGAACGCGGTGTTCGCTCGGCTGATCTTGAAGGACGGGCCCGACAAGACCGTCGCGATGGCCCACAAGCTCGGCGTGACGGAAGACATCGAAGAGGTGCCCGCGATCGCCCTGGGCGGCCTCGAGCACGGCGTCTCGCCGCTGAGCATGGCGGCTGCGTACTCAACGTTTGCTGCAGGCGGCAAACAGATCCCGCCTTACTCGATCACCAAGGTGGCCAAGGCGAACGGCGTCGTGCTGATGGAGGCGGAGCCCAAGAAGAAGCAGGCGCTGGAGCCGGCGGTGAGCTACCTGGTCACCGACCTCCTGCGAGGGGTGATCGCCAGGGGCACCGGCCACAACGCCGCTATCGGCAGGCCCGCCGCCGGCAAGACCGGTACGACGGAGAAGAACAACGACGCGTGGTTCGTCGGCTACACGCCCGACCTCGCCGCTGCCGTGTGGATGGGCTACCCGAAGGGGACCAAGCCGATGACGTCGGTCCACGGAATCAAGGTCACGGGCGGCTCCTTCCCGGCCGAGATCTGGGCGCGGTTCATGCGCGAGGCGCTCCGGAACACGCCCGAGACGCCGTTCAAGCAGCCCAGCGGCCTGAAACGCGCGACCATCTGTCTCCAGACGGGCCTTGTGGCGACCCCGTACTGCCCCACCAAGGGCCAGGGGTTGTTCCTGGCCGGTCACCTTCCGAAGTCGTGCGATGTCCACGCGACCGCGCCGAAGGTCCTCGTCCCGAACGTCGTGGGAATGACCAGGGGCGCCGCGATCGCAGCACTCAGGAGGCTCAGCATCGCCTACGCGGTGGTGGAGAAGGAGTTCACGAACGTGGCCGCGGGTACCGTCGCCGAGCAGTCGCCGCGGGCGGGCAGCGTCGCGACCTCCTCGACGGTCGTCACGCTGGTCGTGTCGAAGGGCGCGGCCGCTGTGGCGCCTCCGACGGCGCTCATCGCCGGACCCGCCACGGCAGCCGTCCATGACAAGGTCACCTTCGATGGCAGCGGATCGACCTCAGGCGTCGGCATCGCAAGCTACCTGTGGTCGTTCGGGGACGGGACGGGAGCGACGGGAGCGGTGGCGACGCACCGATTCGAGGCACCCGGGACCTACGAGGTGACGCTGCGCGTCACCGACACGAAGGGGCAGCGCTCCTCGGCCACGCTCAAGGTGACGGTCAACTAGCTCGCCGCGTCGCCTGGGTCGCGGGGCGCCGAATCGAGCCCTACGTAACGCCCCTGAAGAAGTGACCGGCGGTCGTCGGCTCCGTGCTCCACGTCGCCGCCTCGCGGCCGTCACTCGCCATCCCGGCTTCGGTCAGGTCCAGCACCCGCCGCACTCTCGTGACAGCGTCACCGACTGCGACGGGCGCCTCGGTGTGCAGGTCGAGCCGAACCGATGCGATGCCGGTGGCGAGAACCTCGGGTAGCCGCGGCACGAGGTCGAGGGGCACCGAGTTGTACACGTGGGTGCGGCCGGTCACATCGGTCACGATCGGGAACCGGTAGCCCTTCCGGTCCTCCAGCCATCGGGTCCTGGCTCGGCGGGCGCACGCACGGCAGTCTCGGTCGCACTCCCCTTCCGCCATCAGGACGCAGTGCTCGGTCACCATCAGCTCCTGCCGTCCGAAGACCGCCGTCCCGAGCGGAAGTGGCGAATCCGCGGCCACCGATCGGATCTGCTGCTCGGAGAGCTCCGGCGAAAGCCACACTTCGCCGGCACCGAGCCCGTCGAGCACGGCGACGGTCCACGGGTTCACCGCGTTCAGAGCCCAGTGCGCCTGCAACTCACCTCCCTGCCGGCCCAGCACGCGCAGTGCGCCGAGGTTGCCGACGACCGCCTTCCGACGGGCCAGTGGAGCCTCCAGCGTCGCCTCGAGCTCAACATCGTGGACGATGCGGGAAACCAGCGGCACGAGGCACGCTTCGGCGCCATCCCACGAGCGCCTCGCCCACGTCGGCAGGTGCGCCTCGTCGGCGCCCGCCCGCAGTGCCGCTTCCGCCGCGGCGGTCGTGGTGACCTCGGCAACCAGCCGAATGGGGCGATTCGAAGGGGCGGCCCGCTGCGGGAGAGCAACCCGGGGAGGGGTGCCCGAGGGCTGCCGGTCGGCCCACCGCGCGAGCAGGCCCGCCTCGTACGCCTCGATCGCCTCCCTGCGCACGCGGTGCAGCTCGGAGAACCCGAGACCGACACCCGGTGACAGCGCGATATCCCACGAGCTCGCCTGGTAGGGCGTACCGCCGAGACGCCCGACGTGCTCGCGGATGTCCTCGGCGGTGAGCTCGCGCGTTCGGGCGGGCTCCACGACCGAACCCTGCGCGCGGCCCGTGCGTCCCACCGTGTCGGTGAGATCGATCTTCAGCGGCTCGCCCTGCACGGCACGAACCGTGACGACCACAGGAACGCTCGCCGCCGTCGATGAGGGGTCGAAGGTCCGGCGCGCAGCAGCAAGCAGAGCCGCGTTGGCGACTCGGAACACCCGGTCACCGGCGTGAACGGTCTCGGCCACCGGAAGCGTGACTCGCTCGCCTGCGGGAGCCGAGACAGCCGGACGCCCCTCGAAACGCATCTCCCCCGCCTTCTGAGCGAAACGTCCGCGGGAGGTCCAGAACTCGAGGGTGTCCTCTGATTCCACTGCAGTCTCGAGAACTACGGTCGCCGTTCCGGGGGCAACGGACGCGACCCGACCGACAAGGATGCCACGGTTGTTGGGACGCCTGTAGCTCATCATCGCGCTGCCGCGCTCGCCCGCGAGGTACGCCTCCGAGAACCCACGGTTGAAAGCCTCGGCGAGCGTGGACATCTCCCCATCGCGAACCTCGAAGCCGTCGGGGTTCTCGGCGAGGCGGTCGAGCGCCTTGCGGTACACCGACGTCACGAGCGCGACGTACTCCGGGCTCTTCATGCGGCCCTCGATCTTCAGCGCGGCGACTCCGGTCGCGACGAGGCCCGGCAGCGCGGTGATAGACGCGAGGTCGCGCGGAGAGAGAAGGTACGCACCGTCGGTGGGCACAACGCCGTCGACCTCATCCACCAACTCGTAGGCAAGCCGGCACGGCTGGGCGCACTGTCCACGGTTCGCACTGCGCCGCCCGATGAGCGAGGACATCAGACACTGGCCCGAGTAGCACACGCACAGCGCGCCGTGGGCGAAGCTCTCCAGCTCGACCGGGGAGCTCTTCACGAGCGATGCGATCTCGGGGATCGAGAGCTCTCGGGCGAGCGTGACGCGCGAAACGCCGAGTTCGGTCAGAGTCGCAACGCTCGCAGCGTTGTGCGCGTTGATCTGCGTGGACGCGTGGATCCGAACGTGCGGCAGCGCGGTCCTGATCGCCGAGAGGACACCGAGGTCCTGCACGATCACCGCGTCGATCCCCGCTGCCCACGCGGCGTCGACCAAAGCGAGCGCCTCGTCCATCTCGCGCTCGAGTACCAAGACGTTGAGGGTCAGATAGACCCGAACGCCGGCCACGTGCGCGAACCGCACCATATCCGCGAGGTTATCCAGCGTGAAGTTCTCGGCGCCTCGGCGCGCGTTGAACTTGTCCACGCCGAGGTACACTGCGTCGGCGCCGTTGTTCACCGCAGCGCGCAGCGCGGCAGGGCCCCCGGCAGGAGCGAGCAGCTCAGGCAGCGTGACGAGACGTTCGGACACGCTCAGGACATTCTCCGATCGTTGTGGCGGGGCCGGGCAACGGGTTCGTGTCGTTGTTGGTACGCGATTCGCCATGCACGGGACAATCTCACCGTGGAGGTGACCCCCTCAGCATGTCAAGGCGTCGCAGACTGCGCAGGTCTTCACGCAAGGGACCGCGTTTCGTCTACATAGCCCTGGAGATCATCGCTGTCACGGCGGTGATCTTCGTCGTGCTCGTAGCACTTGGCTCGGCGGCTGCCTACGGCCAGGTCCAGGAGTACCTCAAAGGCCTCCCCGACTACCGAAATCCCAAGGCGTTCCGCGTCGCCGAGGCGACACGGATCTACTCGGCTGACCGAAAGCTCATCGGCAAGTTCTACCTCGAGAACCGCACCGTCGTACCGCTGTCCCGTATCTCGACCGACCTCGCTAACGGCATCGTTGCCATCGAGGACGAGCGGTTCTACACCCACCGCGGCATCGACCCCGAGGGTCTCGCCCGCGCGATGGTGAAGAACCTCCAGTCGGGATGGGGCGCCGAAGGCGCGTCGACGATCACGCAGCAGTACGTGCGCAACACTCTGCTGCTGAACGAGCGCACCGACGTGACGCTCGCCCGCAAGATCCGCGAGGGCTACCTGGCAATGGAGCTGGAGAAGGTCTACTCCAAACAGGACATCCTCAACATGTACCTGAACACGATCTTCTTCGGCGAGAACGCGTACGGCGCGGAGGCTGCCGCGCAGACCTACTTCGCGAAGCACGCGAAGTACCTGACGCTCCCTGAGGCCGCGACGCTCGCGGGCCTCCCCCAATCGCCGAGCAGGCTCGACCCCTACCTCAACCCCAAGGGCGCTGTCGTTCGCCGCAATGAGGTCCTCTCGGCGATGCTGCGGAACGGATACATCACCCAAGAGCAGTACGACAAGGCGGTGGAGGCGCCGCTCAAGGTCAAACGCGCCAAGACGCCGATGGAGGGCATCTACGGCGCCCCCTACTTCGTGTCGCACGTCCGCCGGCTGCTCCAGGAGCAGTACGACCCGTCGGTCGTCTTCAAAGGCGGGCTGACGGTCTACACCACGATCGACATGCGGCTGCAGGCCAAAGCCGAGAAGGCGACGCACCGGCTCAAGGGCAAGGGTGCCCCCGAGGCGGCGCTCGTCGCGATCGATCCTCGGAACGGCTACATCAAGGCGCTTGTCGGCGGACGAAGCTACGCCGAGGACAAGTTCTCTCTGGCGACTCAAGCTCACCGCCAGCCGGGATCGTCGTTCAAGACCTTCGTGCTGACCGACGCCATCGAGCAGGGAATGCCCCCGTACTACCGCATCGCGTCGTCCTCCCCTGCGATCATCCCGACCAAGCCCAAGCCTTGGGTCGTCAACAACAGCGAAGGCAATGGCTACGGCATGATGAGCCTCGAGGCGGCGACGTGGAGCTCGGTCAACACGGTCTTCGCTCGCGTGGCATACGGGATCAAGCCGAAGACCGTCGCGCGCGTCGCGAAGCGGATGGGCATCACCACCTACCTACCGCCGCTTCCATCGATCTCCTTGGGCGCGGTCGGTGTGACCCCGCTGGAGATGGCATCGGGGTACGGCACGCTTGCCACCGGCGGCGTGTACAACCAGCCTGTGGCGATCACCAAGGTCGTCGACTCCGACGGCAAGGTCATCTACAAGGCCAAGAGGAAGCCCCGCCGCGTGCTCAAGGCCTCGGTGGCCGGCGCGGTGACCGAGATCCTCAAGGGCGTCGTGCGACAGGGCACCGGCACCCGGGCAAACATCGGCAGGCCTCAGGCCGGAAAGACCGGTACCAGCGAGCACAACCGCGACGTGTGGTTCGTCGGGTACACGCCCCAACTCTCCACCGCCGTGTGGGTGGGCCACCGCCGAGAGAAGACCATCTACGTCAACGGCAGCCGCGCCTTCGGCGGCACCGTCGCCGCTCCCATCTGGGCCGAGTTCATGCGCGCGGCGCTCGCCGGCCAGCCGAGGCTCGCCTTCCCCGAGGCGCCCAAGCCGCCCTACGATTCGAAGAAGTTCAAGATCCCCGGCGGCAGCGGCGCTCCGTCCGTTGCTGGCGGATCGCTCACCAGCGCGCTGGCCAAGCTCAAGGGATCAGGGTACGACGTCGTGATCAAGTACGTGAGCTCGAGCAAGCCTGCGGGCACCGTGCTTTCGGCTACGATCAGCGGCCGTACCATCACGCTCATCGTTTCCAGCGGCCCGGCCAAGCCCCCGAGCACCGGGGGCGGCACCAGCGGAGGCACCGGTGGTGGCACCGGCGGTGGTGGCACCGGCGGTGGGACCGGTGGCGGCACAGGCGGGGGCGGCAACACCACGAGCACCCCGCCACCTTCGCGCTAGCGCCGACGTACTCGCTCGGCGATGCCGCATCTCCGCGCTTGGCAGGCACCGCAGCTAGCTTCTGGGCTTGGTGATAGTCCGCTACAGCCGCGAGAAGCGGACCATGCCCGACGTCGTGACGACGTGGAGGTCGCCTTCGCGCTGTATAGCGTCGAGGATCAAGTTCATGCCAAGCACGTCGCTCGAGATGTGTCCTGCGATGACGAGGTTGACCTTCAGCTCCTCGGCGCGCTTGCGGTGCTCTTCGCTGTAGTGCATGCCCACCAGCGTGCCGACGCCTGCGGCGGACAGCCGGTTGAGAGCGTCGGTGGGGCCTTCGGTCCCCCCGGTCATGTCGACGACGATGCGACCCGCCCTCGCACTCTCGGTGCCCTGGACGACAGTCGGCCCGTAGCCCTTCATCGCCCCGTCACGGTACTCGGGAATCTGGCGCAGAGCCTTCACGACGTCGGTCAGGGTGCGCGGTGCGGCCTCATCGAGCGACGCCTGCACGAAGGAGTTCACCGCGTTGTCGGCCGGCGTGTGACACGACATCGACGCGAACCCCAGGAGCCGAGCTGCGTCGATGGCGCGGTAGTGGTTCACCGGCATGATCCGGCGATGAATCTCCTCGGCGCGGGGCGCTATGAGCGCGTCGGCGGCGGCAATCGAAACGCCCTGCTGGGCCCACAGATCAGCCTGGAGATACATGACCTCGTGGAGGTTCGCGTACCCGGGACCTTCGGGGTGGTGCGCGAAGATGAGGTCGATGGGCTCGCCGCGCTCGCGGAGACGGTCGGCGAGGACGACTTCGCTCGCCTCCATGTCGACACCCACGATGGCGCCGCGAATCTCCTGATCCGGGTCACCCTCGCAGATGCGGGTGTCGGAGTAAGGGTTCGTGAGCTTCTCGGCGTCGAAGAACTCGCGCTCGTCGGCCTCGAGCTTGTCATAGGCCTTCTTGTTGTCGGCGAGGACGCGATCGATCTCCTCGCGGTCGCGGGCGTCGTACTCGATGCCCGTGCTCACGCAGATGCCGTACATGTCCTTCAACTTCACCGATGGTCCCCTCTCCTGGACGTGCCCCGGCGAGGCGGAGGCCCCGTCCTGCCTTTCGACACGAACCGGCTCGTGTTCACGTAGAAGCGCAGATCGAGCTCGTGCCCCGCGGAGAGGCCGACCCTGCCGGAAACCGACACGTCCGCGGCGGGAACACGAGGGGCATCGTACACCACGAGCCTTCCCTCGCCGAGGACGGTGCCGTTGTCGTCGAGGTCGACGCCGAGCGCCTGCGCGAGCTTGCCCGGCCCACGGCACAGCTCCGTCAGCGGACGGCCTCCTCGGCGCGCCGCCATACACTCCACACCGACGATCGGCTCCAGGGCCCGCACGAGCACGGCCGAAGCGACTCCCTCGCGTTCGCACACAAGATTCAGCATGTGGTGGTTGCCGTAGGTGAAGTAGACGTAGACCGTGCCGGG
>CAYHCN010000046.1:0-9490 GCA_964354945.1 uncultured Eubacteriales bacterium | reverse complement strand
TCGAGCAGCTGGTCGACCGAGAAGCCGACGAGCTCACACGCACTCGGGTTCGCGAAGGTGAATCGGCCAGCGCCGTCCGCTACGAACACCGCGTCGGGCATCCGATCCACGAGGCCGCGGTAGCGCTCCTCGGACTCGGTCAGCGCGGCTTCGGCACGCACTCGCTGCTCGACCTCGCGCCTTCTGCTGATGAGCGCCGAGAGCGTGGCGCCGAGAACGATGACCGCGAAGGTGGCGAGTACTGCGAAGTAGATGGTGACGGTCCACCCGAAGAGCTGCACGGTCCCCGCACCAGCGCCGGTCCCGGTTGCGGCTATCGGCGGAAGTGCCATTGCTGCGACGTATGCTGCGCGACCCATCGAATCCCCCTGGTTGCGGCGAGAGGCATCGGACCTCCGGCGCCTATTCGGCTACCTGAGCAAGGGCAAGCCGAGCCCTTGTGCAGTGCTAGGGGGAGTATCGGCAGCTCAGAGCCACGACCTGAGCGTAGCGAGAGGACGTCGACTGCGACGACGCCGGGGATCGAGCGGGCGCATCGGGGGGTGGCGGAGCGGCCGCGCCCGGGGCCGAGTCGGCCGCCCGCAGTCGGCCGCCCGCTGCCCCCCGCGCGCTCGAGACGAACCGGCGCGATTGCGAAGTGGTTGCTGTCGGCGGCAATTCTCCTGTGACCGCCGTCACGTATTCGCTTAGGTACCCCCTCTGAGGTGCCGATTAATGCTTCGAAGCAGCAGGCGCGTCGCTCCGTGCGCCACCGACGAGGCAGACGGGCCTGGCACCGGCAGCGCAAAGAGGGCGAATGGACCAGAGGCACCAGCAGACACAGAGCGTCGGCGGTCTCGCCGGCAGGGTAGGGCTGCGGCGGCAGGCAAGGTCGCCGTGGCTTGCGGCGCTTGTCGCATGCCTGCTGCTCGCCTCGGTGATCGCCATGAACGCCCCCGCCCCGGCGACCTCGGCACCGGTCTTCTCGTACTTCCCCTCGCCGAGCGCGACCGACGGCAGGATGCTGTCGATCGCCGGCAACAACCTTTCCACGCTCGGCGGCAACACCGTCACGTTGAGCTTCTCCGTGGCGAACAGCGCGACCAACTTCCAGCTCGGGTTCTTCGATGGTGACGACAAGTCCGTCTGGGATGCCGACCAGACGACGAACTTCCCAACACGCTTCGAGTTGTACGAGGATCCGCTCGGCAACGGCAGCGGCACCGTACTCGTAGCGACGTGGACCGAGGCGGACATGCTCGCGAACGCGTGGAAGGACTTCGCGGTCAACACGTCGCCATCGGCCAAGTCGCCGTCGGGGAACTACTTCTACCGTCTCACGGTGCGTGGCACGACCACCAACGCGACCTACAACAACTTCAAGGTCCGCGTCGAAGGCGCGACCTACATCACGCCGGTCTCGATCTTCGGACTCATGGCCGCGAAGGCGAGCGGGATCACCACCGCCGGCGCCTACAACGGCGAGTGGGACTTCAGCATGGTCGTGCCGAACGGTGCAACGTACGTCGGGTGCTGGGACGGCGACTTCGACTACGGACCCAGCACTGCGAACGGCGACACCAACGACCCCAACACGCCGAGCACGATACCGACCTGGTCGCCCTCCTCGGCGCAGGCCGAAGGTGCAAAGGGACAAGGATCGCCCCCGGATGACAACACCGACGCGAACCTTCGGCGAAGCCCCAACATCAACTACGAGATCATCCGCCCTGACGGGACCACGTTCCAGAACATGAACCCCTCGGGCACCACCGAGTGGGAGTACTTCCGGCTCGACACTGCCGCGTTCAACTCGAGCGTGATGGACTACCACGTCGACTCCCTGCCTGCGGGCGTGTACCACATCCATATCCGAGGCATGGACTGGCGCAACCTGTGCGCGATGAAGTTCGACTATCCCATCGTGGGGCAGGACTCGAACGGCGATCCCCTCATCCCGCCGGCCCCGTTCACGGTCGGCGACCTCGTGTGGAACGACGTCGTGCCCGACGGCGTGCGGTCGCCGTCGGAAACGGGTGTCGCGGGCGTGAAGGTGCGGCTCACCGACGCGGTATCGGGTGCGATCGTGGGCACTGCCACGACCGACGCGACCGGCCTGTACTCGATGACCGCTTGGAACGGCAGCTACTGGGTGACCCTCGACCCGACGAACTTCGACCCCGGAGGGCCACTGTACGGATGGTCGAGAACGACCGCCACGACGCAGACCATCAACGTCGTCAACGCGAACATCTCCACTGCCGACTTCGGCGTGCGCCTCACCCCGAGAGTCACCGTCACGCCCGACCAAGCCGCATCGGCAGGCCCCGGCGACACGCTTCGCTACGGCTTCACCGTGCAAAACAACGGCGGCTCGGCGGGCATCTTCGACTTGTCCACCCTCTCGACGCTGGGGTGGAGCAACGTGATCCTCAATGGTTCGGGCATGCCGACCTCGTCGGTCTCCCTGGCCGCCGGGGAATCGACGACCGTCGCGGTGCAGCTCATCGTGCCGATGGGCGCCACCATCGGCTCGCGCGACGTCACCAGGCTGACCGCAACCCTTCGCGGCGACCCTTCCGGTGCGAGCGGCTCTGCGATCGCCGAGACCACCGTGCGCCAGGCGGTCGACATCTCGCCCGACAACGCGGACTCCACGGGCGCGGGCACGAGCATCGACTACTCGCATACCGTGGTGAACGGGTCCTCGGCGACTCAGACCGTGAACATCTCGGTGTCAGACGAACACGGATGGCCCGCCGGCATCTACGCCGCCAACGGGACGACGCCGATCTCGAGTGTCGCCCTCCCACCCAACGGCGGGAGCGCACAGATCGTCGTGCGCGTCTCGGTACCCGCAGGCACGGCCAAGGACACCACCGACACCGCGACCGTCACCGCCAGCGTCGGCGCCCTGAGCGACACCGCCCGCGACGTCACCACGGTTGGCGGCCTGCTGGTGTACCCGAACGCCTCCTACACGGCGCCCGCGAGCACGTTCGCCCTCGGCGACAAGGTGTATGGGCGCGCGACAGGGCTGACGTCAGGCACCCAGTACTACTTCGTGTGGAAGAACCCCAGCGGGACGATCCGCTACACCAGCGCGAACATCGCTGCGAACGCCTCTGGCGTGGCTACCGACACGTACACGAGCGTTCCCACGGATGTCGTGGGTGGCTGGACTGTGGAACTCCACCGGGCGTCGAACGGCGCCATCATCGACACCCGTCCGTTCACCCTGAACTACGTCGCGGCGATCTCCGCCCTCTACGCGACCGACGCCGCGACCATCGGCTCCGCCACCAACGTGACCTCCGCCGAGGACAACTCGAGCATCACGACGATCACCGCCTCGACGCTCACCTACCGCATCTGGTGGGACTCCAACGGCAACAGCTCCTTCGACTCAGGTGACGTCTACATCGGCACCGACGGCAGGCCCGTCACATGGACCGGGAGCGGCTCGGCCGTGACTCACACGACGAGCGGCGTGACGGTGCCCCCGTTCACCACGTACAACGACCCCGGCTGGCAGATGTCCAACGTCGATTTCCCGAACCAGGGCACCTACAACCTCACCGCGACGTGGACGAGCTCCACCGGGTTCGTCATCGACGAGCGCACCACCCAGTTCTTCTCGGTCCCGACCTTCGGCGAGATCGTCGCCAAGCTCACCACCCCGAGCGTCCCGCTCCTGGTGCTGGGCGGCCTCGTGTGGATCGGCGCGCTCGCGGGGCTGCATCGCCGTCGGCGGTGGCTCAGCTTCTACGCGCTCGGCGCGCTAGGGACCGTGCTCATGGCGCTGTTCGCGGCGCAAATCATCGGACTCGACCAGTGGCTCGAGACGATGGAGGCGCGGCAGGTCGCCGCCATCGCGCACTCGCTGCAGATCAACGTGTCGTTCCTGCCGCCCTCCGGGCTCACCATCCAGAACCACGTCGGCTGGGGCGTGTTCGACGTCGGCATCGAGTGCTCGGCGCTGCTCGAGATGGCCGCGTTCGCGGGGCTCGTCGCCTTCTACCCGGGCTTCAACGCGCTGCGCAAGACCTACCTGGTGATCGCCGGCGTGATGGCGACCTACGTCATCAACATCTTCCGCATCCTGATCATCGTCGACATGATCGCCCAGTTCGGCACGGGTTCGGTGTTCATCGCGCACGCCGTGGTCGGCCGACTGTTCTTCTTCACCGGCATCGTGGTCGTGTACTGGGTGCTCGTGACGATGCCCACGGTGCGCGTGGTGTTCGCTCGGCTACAACCCGCTCCCGCCGAGGGAGGCAGCCATGAGTAGCCTGTGGACCTTCGTGCTGCTGTGGGGCGTGTGGCTGCTCATCCCGATCATCGTGGACGGCATCGACGCCCTCGTACGACTCGCACGCGTGAAGATGCGGGGCGTCGGCGAGGAGAAGGATCGCGTTGCCGATGCCGAGCTCCCCACCGTCGCCATCATCGTTCCGGCACACAACGAAGCCGAGCTGATCGACCGCTGCCTGACCTCGGTCCGGGCGCAGGATTACCCCCACGACAAGCTCGAGGTCATCGTCGTCGACGACGGCTCCACCGACGGCACCGCCGACATCGCCGAGACCCACGCGAGCGAGACGGCACGAAGCGCGGTGCCGGCATCCGGACTCGCCGCGGTCGTGCCCGACATCGCAGCCCCACCAGAGCGGACGCTCGTCATCCGCGGCGAGGCGATCAAGGTCGGTCCGTTCGGCGGCCGGTTCCTCGTCATTCGCAACGGCCACGCTGGCAAGTCCCACGCGCTGAACACCGGCATCGAGGCGTCCTCGGCCGAAGTCATCGTCAACATCGACTCCGACATCGTGCTCGCCCCCGGCTCGGTCCGCGCCATCGCCGAGGCATTCGCACGCGAGCCCGAACTGGGAGCCGTCACCGGCAACATCGAGATCGACTGGGAGATGCTCGAACAGCGCGATCGCGAGGGCAACATCGTCGTCGGCGAGGACGGGCTGCCTGCCCCTCGGCGACTCAAGCCGATGGAGCGGTTCCTGGCGAAGTCGCAGTTCCTGGAGTACCTCTCGTCGTTCCGGCTCGGGCGCCACGCCCAGTCCGTCAACGACTCCATGTTCACCCTCGCCGGCGCGTGCTCGGCGTTCCGCCGCTCGGCGATCGAGGCCACCCTCGGCTACTCGAACCGGACCGTCTCCGAGGACACCGACGTGACCTGGGCGCTCCACAAGGCCGGCGTTCCGGTCGGCTTCGTGCCCCGCGCGCGGGTGCTCCTCGAGCCGGTCACGTCGTGGGACGCGCTCTATGGCCAGCGGGTGCGGTGGGCTCGGGGACAGCTCGAGGTCAGCGCGCTCAACAAGGACACCCTCAAGGGCCAGAAGGGCCGTGGCCGCGGTGGGCAGACGATGCCGAACCTGCTGCTGTTCGACCACACCCTCGCGTTCCCCCGTCTGGTGTGGGTGCCGCTGATCCTGTTCTTCCCGCTGCTCGGCTACTCGCCCAAGCTCATCGCCGTGGCGATCGCGGCGATGTACGCGCTCTACCTCATCATCGAGGGGATCAGTGCGCTCGCGGCGTTCAGCATCGTGGAGGAGGACACCCGCACCCGCGTCGAGCACTGCGGGCTCGCGCTGCTCGGCCTGCCCTTCTACCGGTTCGTGGTGTTCCACTTCCGGTTCTCGGGCTTCCTGATGACGCTCACCGAGGATCAGCAGTGGACGGTCCCGGGCGGCTTCGACCGCACTCTGCAGCGCTTCGACATCGCGCGCCTGCGTACCGTGCAGATGGCCGGCCTGCTGCTTCGCACCGCCACACACCTCGGCAGCCTAGCGCTCACGGCCGTGGTGCAGCTGGCCGCACCGATGCTGATCGGCCTCGCGCTCATCGTGGGCAACGCCATCATCGCGATGCAGCGGAGGAACTCGTGAGCCCCCGCACCGCATCGTTGATCCGCCGAGGCGGACCCGCGATCGTCGCGCTGTCCGCCGTCGCGCTCGTCGCCTACAAGCTCGTGGCGCAGATTGCGGTGGGCCCGCGCTGGGACAGCTACTCGTTCGTCGCCAACGCCGCGCAGTTCGCGGGGCGAGGCATTGGCTACACCGAGCCCGCGCGCCCGCCGCTCATATCGCTCATCGCCGCATTGCCGCTCGCACTCGGCGCGTTCGACGTTCGCGTGATCCAGGTCATCGACGCGCTTCTCGCGCTCGGCTCGCTGGTCGGGTTCTACGTGCTGTTCCGTCTGCGCCTCGGCCGCAACATCAGCGCCCTCGCGGTCCTCGCGCTGCTGGTCTCCCCGGTCATCTGGGAGTGGCTCGGCGTGGGCTACACCGACTTCGCCGCTATGGGGCTATGCGCCTGGTCGCTGTACTTCCTCGTCCGCGCAGCCGACGAGGACCCCCGGCTGTACGCCGTCGCGTTCCCGCTGTTCCTCGGCGCGAGCCTGATGCGCTTCACCTCGCTGCTGTTCGCAGTGCCGATGGTCGTCTGGCTCCTCCTGCGCGCCCGCCCGTGGCGCCAGGTCAAGCCACTCGCGATGGGCGTGGCGGTGACTGCGCTGTGCTACGCGCCGTTCGCGGTCTACTACCAGCGCGTCGTCGGCGACCCGCTGTATCCCTACATCGCTTCCACACATGTGCAGGAAGCGGGCTCGGCCGCCGGCGTGGTGCAGCAGCTCGGCAGCTTCGCGACGGCGTCCTACTGGCTCGCGGCACCGCGGCCGATCGCAGCGCTCGTGCTCCTCGTCTTCGCGATGGCCGCCGTCGGGCTCGCCACCGCGGCATGGCGGTTCGTTCGGGAGGGTCGCAGAGGCGTGGGTCGCGTCATCCTCGGCCTGGTGGTGGGCGCGGCGTTCGCGTGGGCGGCGCGACACGGCGGGTTCGCGGCGTCGCAGCTGTCGGTGGCCCTCGGGGTGTTCGCGGTATGGCGGATCCTCACCGCCGAGGACGAGGTCTCGCGACCCGGCACGCTGCGCCGAGTCCCCGGCCGCCTCGCTCTCGACGCTGCGATGCTGGCATGGACGCTCGCATTCTTCTGTTTCCACGACAGCTGGGCGCAGCGGGTCACTCGCTACTACATAACCATGGCGCCAGGCGTCGTCTACTTCGTCGCCCTGGGGTGGAAGCAGCTGGTGAGGCAGGCCGCCGAGATGGCCGCGGCGGGTTCGCCCGCTGCCACGGGCAAGCTCCGAGTGGCTCTGACCGTGCCCGTCGTCGTCGTGATCGCGGCGGGCCTCGCCCTCAACGTCGCCGGAACGTCGTGGAGCCGGGACCCTGCAGTCACCGGGGCGCAAGAAACCGCCACGTGGCTCGCGAGCAGGTCACCCGATCCGGATACGGTCGTGTACTCGGACCTCTGGCCCATGACGAGCTGGTACCTCGGGCGCGGCGTCCGCGCGATGCCGCTGTTCGACGACCCCCGGGCGGTAGACCACGAGCTCGCGGTCAGCCGAGCGGCGTTCTACGTGACCACCAAGTCGGGGCGGTT
Source organism: uncultured Eubacteriales bacterium (assembly GCA_964354945.1). GTDB lineage: Bacteria > Actinomycetota > Coriobacteriia > Anaerosomatales > CAVXGS01 > CAVXGS01. The sequence goes on along the minus strand of CAYHCN010000046.1, from coordinate 2,056 downwards.
CCGGGACTTCCGCACGCAGTACGAGACGCCGGCGGGACGGGTCCTCGAGCGCACCGCCACGAGCGCGTCGCTACCCGAGATGCTCTACCTGGGCAGCGGTTGGGAGAACTACCTCGAGCAGCTCGACGACTACGGGCTCCACCTCGTTCACCACGAGGGCGAGTACGACATGGAGGGCACGGCGTTCCTCGACGCGTACGCCCCCCGGGAGATGGCGCAGTACTCCGCGATCGCCGCATTCGGGTTCCAGTGGCACGACCGGTCAGGTTCGGAGCGAGCGCTCGACGACTGGGTCGCGAGCGGTGGGACCCTCGTGATCGATGCCTCGCACAACCTGCAGCAGCCGACCTCGCTGGACGGCTCGGTCCTCTTCGACACCGTCATCCGCCGCGCCAGCCTGCCCCGCACGACTGCGATCGACGTCCAGCCGGGGTTCGCCGCGACGCACCCCGAGATCGGGCACGTCGACGCGTCGCCGTTCGCCGACGAGAGTGGCGAGCCGTGGTACGGCGCGACGTACGCCGCCATGCCCGGCTCGGCCCCCCTGAAGGTGCTTGCCTCGGCGGGAGGGCATCCCCTCATCATCGAGCGCCAGTGGGGCCGCGGGCGTGTCTACTGGATCGCCTACAACCTCGCGTGGCACGCCCACGTGACCGACAACGCAGGTGAGGCGCGCTTGATCTCGGCAGTCCTCGAAGAGGCGCTTCGGACCAGGCATCTGGCCGAAGGCCCCACCACGAGGCTGGCGGGAAGAAATGGTGCGTCCCGCAGGTAGACTGCGCTAGTCGGCGGGTGTCTCGGCGGGTGTCTCGGCGTGCATCTCGGCAGGCCGCGACTTCCTCAGCCGGGTCCGAATCGCATGGAAGACGCTCGGCAGCAGCGTCACCGCGATGATCCCGATCACCAGGAACTCCAGGTTGTCCTGCACGAACGGGATGTTGCCGAAGAAGTAGCCCGCGGCCAGAAAGATCGAGACCCACGCGGCGCCGCCGACGATGTTGAACATCGTGAACCTCGGCCAGTGCATCCCCCCGAGACCCGCCATGAACGGGGCAAAGGTCCGGATGAATGGGAAGAACCGCGCGAGCGAGATGGTCTTGCCGCCATGCTTCTTGAAGAAGGCGTTCGTCTCTTCGACATACTGCGGTTTGATGAACCGGCTCCACTTCTCCGAGGCGATCATGCGGGAGCCGAACTTTTCGCCGATGAGGTAGTTCACCCCGTCGCCGAGGACCGCCGCGGTGAACAACACGACGAGCAGGACCCGGATATCGAGCGGATGGTCGGGCAGCGCGGCGAGCGCGCCAGCCGTGAAAATGAGCGAGTCGCCCGGCAGGAATGGCGTCACCACGAGACCCGTCTCGCAGAAGATCACGACGAACAGCATCGCGTAGACCCACGCCCCGTACTGTGCGACCCAATCGCCGAGTACGACGTCGAGGTTCAGGAACAAGCTCGTCAGGAAGTGCAGGACCTCCACGCGGGTCTCCGTCTCGCGCCGGACATCGTCGCCGAGGATACCCTACAGCGCGGTCAGGCGGGCGAGGTACTCCGCGTATTCGGCATCGTGGAGGAAGTCGCGGACACGCTTGTGGCCCGTGGCGAGGAAGGCAACGGGGCCGTACTTGTACTCGACATGTAGACGGAACCACATCCGGATGCGCTTGCGGGCGCTCGGCAGGTTGTCGAGGAACTCCCGCTGGGCTTGCGGAAGCCGACGGAACCGCACGAACGTGCCCCTCAGGGCTTCGACCACTATCCGCCTCACCGAGTAGAACCGCTCGTACTCCTTGAGCACGGCGAGTTCCATCTCCGTGGGGGTCATGAACCGAGGTCTCACCACGACGTGCATCCCGTCGTAGAGGGCGAGGTCGTCGAGACCGCGAAACAGCAGGGCCCCCGAGAGCTCGTGCTGCCTGGTGCGCTTGGTGCCGGGAAGCGGCGTTTCGAAGAGATACTGCAGCGAGGTCACGTACTTGCGCGCGTACTCGCCGTTGCGGCGGATGACCTCGGCCGAGTCCTCGGACAGCGCGATGAACATGCCGTGGACGAGCAG
>CAYHCN010000045.1:0-9649 GCA_964354945.1 uncultured Eubacteriales bacterium | reverse complement strand
CGGCTACATGAACGGTCTGGCCATCACGATCATCGTCGGCCAGCTTCCCAAACTCTTCGGCTACTCGACCGACGCCGACGGCTTCTTCGCCGAGATTCAAGCGTGGATCCAGAATCTCGACCAAACCAGCCGAGAGGCCCTCTTGATCGGGTTGGCCACGCTCGCGGTGCTGGTGATCCTGCCCCGGGTATCGAAGCGGATCCCCGCTATCCTCGTGGCCGTTGCGGGTGCGACGATCGTCTCGGGCGTGCTCGGGCTGTCCGAGAAAGGCGTAGCGACCGTCGGGTCTCTGCCCCAGGGCTTCCCGACGCCCCAGCTACCTTGGACGAGCGTCCAGGACGTGCTACCGCTCCTCATCGCCGCGGTTGGCATCACGCTAGTATCGCTTACTGACACGATTGCCACGTCCACGAGCTTCGCGGCTCGGCGCGGCGACGACGTCGACCCCAATCAAGAGATGATCGGACTCGGCGCAGCGAACATCTTCGCCGGCTTCTTCCAGGGATTCGCCATCTCCACCAGCGGCTCTCGCACCGCGGTAGCCGAGGAGTCCGGGGCGAAAAGCCAGGTTACCGGCCTCGTTGGGGCCGGAGTAGTCGCGCTGCTTCTCTTGTTCTTCAACTCTCTGCTCGCGAACCTGCCCTCGTCCGCATTGGCGGCGGTCGTCATCGTCGCTGCCGTTTCGCTCATGAACGTCCCGGCGCTGGTCCGCTACTCCCGGGTTCGCAAGAGCGCACTCGTTCTGTCGCTCGTGGCTAGCGTCGGCGTCATCCTGCTCGGCGTCCTGCAAGGAATCGTGGTCGCCATCATCCTTGCCGTGCTGCTCTTCTTCCACCGCGGCTGGCGACCGAATACCGAGGTGCTCGGTCAGGTGGAGGGGCTTCCCGGCTGGCATAGCGTCAGGGTCTATCCTGAGGCCCGCCAAGTCCCGGGGATCGTCGTGTTCCGCTGGGAGGCGCCGCTGTTCTTCGCGAACGCGGGGCCTTTCAGGCAGCAGGTCCGGCGAATTGTCCGGCGGCAGCACCCCGAGTGGATCGTGTTGCAGTTCGAGGCGGTGACCGACATTGACGTCACTGCGGGCGAGATGCTGAGGCAGCTCGATAGCGAGCTCAAAGGGAAGGGCGTACGCATCGCCTATGTCGAAGTGCGCGGCCGCGTCCAGGAGCTCATGTGGCGTTACGGGCTCGACGAGAGCATCGACCGCGACAACTTCTATCCCACACTCGCCGCTGCAATCGACGGCGTTCAGGCGACGATGAATCGGGACTCTAGCGAGGCGCGCTCGCTCGATGCTCGGGCCAACGGAGCAGGATGAGCATGAGCGAGGAGACGTGCGTCCCCGCGAGCGCCGAGCCGGTGGTGGGAGAGTCCCGCTGGCCGATGGCGAGTGCAGTCCTCATCGTGATCGCGCTGACGTTTGCTCTTCCTCGCAGCCTGATCGTGCGTCCTCGTGCGGCGACTCCCATTGTCGAGGCCATGCTCCTGTTCCTCGTGATCATTAGAGATCCCGGCAGGATTGACCGCTTGTCGAAGCCTGTCCGAGCGGCCTCCCGAGCGCTGATATCGCTTCTCCTACTGTCGACGCTTGTCTGCACCGCCCAGCTCATCGCACAACTCGTCCGAGGCGGGGCAGCAGCGAACTCCGCCTCTGCGCTACTGACGGCCGGAGGCATTGTCTGGGTCTCCAACTGCATCACTTTCGGTCTGCTGTACTGGGAGTTCGATTCTGGCGGTCCCGCCGCACGAGCCCATGGCCTGCCGGAGCACCCAGATTTCGCCTTTCCGCAGCAGCTCTCTCCCGAACTGGCTCCCCAAGACTGGCGCCCTCGGTATGTCGACTATCTGTACCTGGGCTTCACCAATTCCATTGCGTTCAGCCCCACGGACGTCTTGCCGATGCGCCGCTGGAACAAGTTGGCCATGATGGGCCAAGCGGCGATCTCACTCGCTCTTCTCGGGCTTGTTATCGCTCGGGCTGTGAATGTGCTCAGGTAGCAGACGCGGACGCGCCATGGCGTATCCCCGTCCCGTCAATGGAGGTGTCTCGTGCAAGCGCTTGTCGTAGTTGCGGTGCTGCTCTTGTGCTACGCGGCCCTGTCACGCGAGCTTGCGCGGTTCTGGATCACAGCGCCGATGTTGTTCCTCGTCGCGGGCGCCTTACTCGCTGTGCTCGGAGTGGACTGGTTTGGGGGCGAAATGCCTCTTGAGTCGATCAAGCTGCTCGCCGAGGCCACCCTCGCTGTGACGCTGTTCGCCGACGCCGCACGGATCGACCTCCGACATCTTCGCTCGGGGGTGCACCTTCCGGGCCGACGCCTCGGAATAGGGCTCCCGCTCACCCTCGTCGCCGGCGCACTTCTGGCCGCGCTCCTGCTGCCCGGCCTCAGCATTGCCGAGATCGTTCTGGTCGCTGTGATTCTTGCGCCGACGGACGCGGCTCTGGGACAACAGGTCATCCTCGACAAGCGTGTACCGCTCCTGATTCGTCAGGGGCTCAACGTTGAGAGTGGGCTTAACGACGGAATCGCTGTGCCCTTCTACCTCGTCGCGCTCGATCTTGCCAAGGCGGAGGCGACCTCCACGTCGGGTGGGCTCGGACTTCTCCCCACCGCGATACAGCAGATCGGAATCGGGATCCTCGCTGGGATAGCGGCGGGCATCGCGGCAGGGTGGGTGCTCAAGCGGTTCGGTGATCGGGGTCTGATCGAAGCACCATGGCGACAGGTCGTAATGCTGACCGGGGCAGCAATCGCGTACGGATTGGCCTATTCGCTCGGGGGCAGTGGGTTCATCGGGGCGTTCGTCGGCGGCATGGTGTTCGGATACTTGGTTAAGGACCGAACGCTGGACAATGCCTACCTTGCAGAGGAGGTCTCCGGGCTGCTAAGCGCCGTGGTCTTTATCTTCGCAGGTGCACTGGCTTTCCTGGTCCTACGTGATGCAAGCTGGCAGGTGTTCGCGTACGCTGCACTCAGCCTCACGGTCGTTCGCATGGTCCCGGTGGGTATCGCGCTCCTGGGAACCGGGCTAAAGCTCCCCTCCGTCTCGTTCATCGGGTGGTTTGGGCCTCGCGGGCTTGCGTCAATTGTTTTCGGCCTCGGGCTTCTTGAGGCGGCACTCCCCGGGCAGTCACTGATGCTTCAGACGATTCTATGCACTGTTGCCGTGAGCGTGATCCTCCACGGCCTGAGCGCTACTCCCTTGGCCTCGGCGTACGGTCGTTGGTACGAGCGGTCGCATCGACCCGCGGAGGCGACCGAAACGCAAGCGCAAAGGCCGCGGCTGAGCGCTTGACGGCAGAGGGGATGTGACGAGCGTACCGGACAGCCATCCGGCTGGCGCGGCACGCGGTGCGAACATACTTGTACGACGGGCACGTGGACTCATCAGAAGTCCACCCGATCGGGGGGTAGTCATGGGCGAAGCGAAGGCGAAAGTGCGTGCCGGACGAGTTCACACTCGGGCAGCGACTCCGGTTGCAGGGGCGATTGCCGGAATCCTGTTTGGATTGATCTTCGCCACGAGTTACGTGCTCCTTGCCACCTCGTTCGCGGAGGCGGAGCACGACACCGGTGCCTGGCTCCAACAAGGTGCCCCGCGACTGAGGATAGCGCTCACCATGCTCCCCTTCGCTGGGATGTTCTTCCTGTGGTTCATGGCTGTCGTACGCGAACGCCTGGGGGCCCTCGAGGACCAGTTCTTCTCGACGGTCTTCATCGGCAGCGGCCTGTTGTTCCTAGCGATGCTGTTCGCGGCCGCCGCGGCGGCTGGAGCTCTTCTTGCCACCTACGGACAAGACCCGTCGCGATTCGGTGGAAGCATCACCTATACATTTGCGCGTCAGACGGTCGCGCAGATCTTCGGCGTGTTCGCCTTGAGGATGGCTGCGATCTTCGTGCTCTCCCAGGCCACGCTCTGGTCCCGAACGGGTGTGATGCCCAGGTGGATGGCCCTCCTGACATACGCCGTGGGCCTGCTCCTGCTGGTCGTGATGACGCACTCCATGTGGGTTGTCTTGGTATTCCCTGCCTGGGTGCTTCTAGTGAGCGTCTACATCCTCGTTGCGAACCTCCGGCCGAGCCGATCCAGCGACGCGTTGCGAGAGCCTGGACCCCACTTGGGAATCTAGTCACTCATTCTGGCAAGAACGCTTGCGGGCAGACCCTGCCGCGCCGGGCAGGCGCCGGCTAGGCCTTGCGAACACCGTCCCACATGAATGCGTCAATCTCTATCATGGCGAGCTCGGCGGTGAGACCGCAGCTCTGTAGCACTTCTTCGTCGCGTAGCAAGAGCGTCAACTGCCGAAGGATGTGCGCGAGGAAGCGGGTGTTTGCAGTCCGTATCTCGCCAGCCGCCCGGGCGCCGTCAAGGAACTCGGCCAGCCGGCCGACGGCCCTCTCGCAGGCGCGTCCGTATGCGGTCCGACTCGACTCGTAGCGCTGCGTGTCTCTCATGAACTCATGGGAGAGTGGACTGAGCCGCTCCGCCACGCACAGGAAGAATGCGCGCGCCTTGTCCGACGAGGCAATGCATTCCTGAGCGCGTGCATCGGCACACGCAATAGTGAGTTCACCCCAGCGCGTGATGGCCATTGCGACGAGACTGTCCTTGTTCGGCGCGATCTTGTAGAGCGTGCTGATCGAGCAGTGGAGCTCCGCGGCCATCTCGGCCATCTTGACGTCGGCAAATCCCCGCTCGGAGACGATGGCCATTACGCCATCGAGCAGTTCCTCGCGACGGCTAGCACTGGGTCGGGCTGGCATCTGTCGTATCCTCTCCGTCGCGTGTCTTCCCCGCTACCACCAACTAGCAGCTAGCACTCTACTCTGCGTGGCGTGGGATTGTGCTGACCACGTTCAGGATCAGCAGAGTGGAATGCCTGCGACGGGATAGGTCGACCAGTAGTTTTGCCAGCCTGGGACTCGTAGTAGCCCGAGTTCCCAGGCCAAGCCGCGCGCCGTAGTCTCAGGTTGGAGTGAACGTGTCCTTCGCTGAGTCCGCTCGAACGCACTACGCGCAAAATCTGGAACACCCATAAGGTCAGCGTCTGCCCAGTGGGGTAGACGGCCAGCTGGGGTCCTCCACGTCGGAGGACGGGTGCGATGTAAGGGAGAGGGAGGGACGTGCGATGACCGACGATGTCGGAGTCGAGCAGTTGGGACCGGTCGACTACCTGGTGGTCGAGTTTCCGCTCGACAAGGCCAACTTCTCGGGCGAGATGGCCGAGAAGCTCAAGGCACTTGTCGACTCCGGGACCATCCGAGTGCTTGACCTGTTGATCTTGCACAAGGCCGAAGACGGGTCTGTCGAAGCGTTTGAGGTCGACGAGTACGAGCACAACGACGTGGCCGCCTTGCGGGACCTCGAGTCGCTGGCCTTGGACCTTCTGGCCGAGGAGGACGTGGAAGCCATCGCCGATGCGCTTGAGGGCAACACAGTAGCCGCGGTCCTCGTCTGGGAGAACGCCTGGGCCGCCCCGTTCGCGTCATCCGTCCGCCGCTCTGGCGGGCAGCTGGTTGCGAGCGGACGCATTCCCGTGCAGGCAATCTTGGCCGTGCTCGAGGCGGACATGGCCGCGACGGAAGGGGCATGAGATGCCGCTAGGTCCAGGACGACGTGGACGGCGAGGCGTGGTCGGGGCACCGGTCGCGCGTACAGCCGCAGTGGTGGGTACTGCCGCGGTCGTGGCACACGGGCACCGACGCCGTGCGAATAGGCGGGACGATCGCCGCTAGCTGTCACGATCTCGGATGAGCCGTGACTTCGGGCGTGGGGGAGACTCGATGGATCAGTTGGAAGGGGCGCCGCGTGGGGAGCACGTCCTGCGTATTGGGGTCGTTGCAGATACGCATGGCTACATGGATGCGTATGTGCTCGAACTCTTCGCTGGTAGCGACCTCATCCTCCACGCGGGAGACATCGGGGACCGGCGTATCCTAGACGCCCTTGAAGATCTTGCGCCCGTGGTGGCCGTCGCTGGCAACATGGCCGCCGACGGCAGCTTGGGTCTGCCGACGGAGACGACCACAGAGATCGCGGGAATCAGGGTCGCACTCGGTCACAAGCGAAAGCGCCTCGCCAAGCGGCTGCGAACGGGGAGTGCCGGGGAGTTCGACCTTGTGGTGTCGGGTCACGACCATGTTCCGTCCGCCACCTGGGTCGACGGTGCGTTGTGGCTCGATCCCGGCTCGGCTACGGCTCCCTACGAAGAGGACGAGGTCCCGACCGTAGCAATCGTCGAATGCGTGCCCAACGGTCTGGGCGTGCGCTTCGTTCCCGTGAAGCGACGCACGCCCCAGCCGAGGCCACGCGCCGCGAAGCAGGGGAAGGCCAAGTCGTGACCAACGGCCGCCCGATCCTCGGAGTCGACCCTCAGGACTTCACGGAATGGCGCTCGGCAGCAACGGGCGCCCTCGAAAGGAGCTCTCGGTATGGTCCCCCAATCCAACAGGCTAGATGAATCGCAGCTCAATGAGTTGCTGGAGCTGCTCAAAGGCGCTGACAGCGTCGAGCTGAAGCTGTCGGTTGCCGAAGAGCGGCACCGGTCGACGACCGTTGCGCTCGGGATGGACGTCATCGAGGCGCAGATACGTCAGGTGTACTTCTTCGACACACCTGACCTGTCCCTGAACGCCGCGGGTGTCGTAGTGCGGGGCCGCCGAGTGCAGGGCAAGTCCGGCGACTCTGTCGTGAAGTTGCGTCCCGTCACGCCCGCCGAGCTGCCGAAGGGCCTTCGTAAACTGCCCGGGTTCGGAGTCGAGGTCGACGCGATGCCAGGCGGCTTCGTGTGTTCCGGTCGTCTGAAGGCACCTGCGGACAATGGGTTGATCATGCGGGTGAGCAACGGCGACGCGGCCCTGCGGAAGCTCTTCACCAAGCAGCAGCGGGCGCTGTTCGAAGAGCACGCACCGGATGGAGTGTCCTTCGAAGATCTCGTGGCGCTTGGCCCGATCCTGGTCCTGAAACTGCCGTTCACGCCCGCCGACCTCGGCCACAAGATGGTCGCGGAGGTGTGGTTCTACCCCGATGGAAGCCGGATCCTCGAACTCTCTACCAAGTGCCTGCCGTCGGAGCTGCTTGGACTCCTTCCCGACCTTCGAGCCTATCTCGGCGCCCACGGCGTTGATCGGACGGGCGTGCAGCAAGCCAAGACGAAGACCGCGCTCACCTACTTTTCGAAGCAGCTCCAGGTGCCCGAGACGGCCTGAGTACCTCAGTTGTACTGCCAAGCAGGGAATCCGGGGGGCAACCTGCCTCCTGACAAGACGATGAGAGAGAAGGGGTTCTAGATGAAGCGGATCAGCTCGGTCAGCGTGGGGTCGGTCGTGCTATACGGGGCGGTTCTGGTCGCGTTCTGGACATTTGTCTTCGGGACCATCTACTGGCTGCTGGGCTGGGCGTTCGGCGCGAGCTCTACGTTCATCAACATGAACCTCGGCAACTGGACGGCCTACACCCTCCAGACCTACCTGTCAGTTATCTGGCGCAGCATCGTCAACGGCGTGGGCGGTGCGCTCGCAGGTCTGCTGGTCGCGCTCGTGTACAACGCCGTCGCCTCGATGATGGGCGGCATCAAGATCACACTCGACGACTAGCATCTCGATGAGTGGCAGAGCCCGGGCTTCTCTCGTCCGTGTCCTGCCACTCCTGTTCGCACGAAGCGGATCCACCTATGGAAGGTGACAACGTGGATGAGCCAACGCCGCAGCCGGAGAACACGGAGTCGGCTGCACCACCAGAGCTCACGCCGCAAGGCACGCAAGCAAGCCCGCAGGCGGGGCCTGACGATGAGCTGGGGGTCCCCGGGCCTGACGACGAGTTGGGAGTCCCGGGGACTGACGATGAGTTGGGAGTCCCGGGGACTGACGGCGCGGACGACACCACCAAGAAGCGGATCAGCCCGTGGGTGTGGGTCGGCGTTGGAGTGGCCGTGCTGGTCGTGGCTGCGCTGGTCTACTACTCGGCACAGTCGACCGAGGGTGACGGCGGCCTTGCCTTCCTCTTTGGGAGGCGCACGACGACTGTGCCCTCGGTGGTCGGCCAGACGCAAACCGACGCGCAGAACGCCATCACGGCTGCGGGTTTCAGCGTCGGTCAGGTCAGCCAACTGGCCACACTGGACGTTGCGCCGGGATTGGTAGTCGAACAGTCGCCTTCGGCCGAGACGAAGGCGAAGGAAGGCTCTGCGGTCGACATCTCCGTTGCGACGATTCCGGGGGCGACCGTGCCGAACGTCGTCGGCAAGACCGAGTCGGCCGCCTCTGAGATGCTCGCTGAGGAGGGGCTGCGCATCGGCACGGTCAGCTACGTCTATAGCTCGAGTGCCGCAGCAGGCGAGATCACGACACAGGACCCGAGCGCCGGCACTGAGGTCAGTGTGGGGGCGGCAGTGAGCATCAAGGTCTCGAAGGGCAAAGAGACAGACCAGGTACCCAATGTCGTCGGACTCTCCGAGAGTGATGCGGAGTCAACCCTCAAGGGTGCCGGTTTCACGGTCACGACGACGAAGGCCGCGAACGCCAACGTACCCCCAGGGGATGTGATCTCGCAGTCTCCTGCTGCGGGGACTGTCGTTGCTCCGGGCAGCAGCGTCACGATCACCGTATCGACGGGTGAACCGAGCGCACCGAAGGCGACTGTGCCCGACCTTGTCGGCAAGAGCGTCGCCGACGCGTTCAATGCATTGCAGAACGCCAACCTGAAGATGAACATCAAGTTCGCGGCGTCAGCCGATTACGTACTCAAGGTTGCGGAACAGGAGCCTGGCTCAGGAACGAGCGTCGACCAGGGGACCGTAGTCACCGTGACCATCGGACTACCCTCGTTCACTTTCGAGAAGCCTTCAATCTCGACGACCTCAACTCCCGAGCCGACCTCGACGACTTCACCGTCGGAATTGACATCAGGCACCGAGACCACCTCGGGCCCCTAGGTGAGTGGTGCGCTGCCGGGGAGAAGCAGTGCGGATCGACGACTGAAAAGACCGATCTGCGCGAGCAGCAAGGAGAACATCGATGATAGAGCTGATCGAGAAGTTCCTCGACAAGTACTTCTTTGGAACCGGAACCTCGTCCATTCGACCAGACGAGGAGATTGCCAGTGCTATCGAGAATGGCGCCTACATCCTTGACGTCCGTACTGGCGTGGAAGCGAAGAAGGGCATGGCCCCGGGAGCGACAAACATCTCCTTGTTGCGGCTCAAGCACCACTTGGACGAACTGCCGCGCGACAGGACAATTGTGACCTACTGCAAGTCCGGCGGGCGGGCCGGCAAGGCCCGTGACATCATTGACCGCAACGGCTTCAAGGTGATCAACGGCGGCGACTACCAGTCGATCGTGAAGATCATCGACAAGAGCCGATCCACGAACAAGTAGTTGCCGCGTGCGGCATGACTTCGCAGGTGATTCACTGTAGCTAGGACGCACCTGCGACACGGATCATCCCGGGAAACAGACCGATCTGAGACGTGGATGAAGGGGGCCGTAATGGCCGAGGAGAAACGGTCATTCTCGTTCCTACAGATGGCGGTTGGGGTCGCCGCGGTGGCGATCATCCTGGCCACCATCCACGGAGCGGCGTCGATCATCAGTCAGTTCCTGATGGCCTTCGTGATCACCGTCGCCGTTGCCCCCGTGCAGAACTGGCT